>NZ_LT607802.1:0-98621 GCF_900090205.1 Vogesella sp. LIG4
GCTGCGTTATCCCCCATTACTCGGTGCGTTCCGACGCATTACTCACCCGTTCGCCACTCGTCAGCAGGCCGAAGCCCCTGTTACCGTTCGACTTGCATGTGTAAAGCATGCCGCCAGCGTTCAATCTGAGCCAGGATCAAACTCTTTAGTTCAAATCCAAGCAATTTGTGGCACGCAAGTTCAAAGAAACCGAACTCGAGAAACCTCGAATCCGTGTCACTTTCTCTTGCAGTGCAAGTGTCTGGCTTGCCAGGCACTTACACCTATCGGTTATTTGGTTTGTTAAAGAGCGGGCTGACTTCGTTTCGTTGCGTCGTCAGCAGAGGAGGCGAACTATACCCATCGCCCCTGAGCCCGTCAACAGCCAATTGCACGAAAACCCCAACGAATTCGACAAGTGCTTGATCCGTAAGGACAGCAAAAAGCAAAAAGGTTGGCCGCAGCCAACCTTTTTTCGTAAACCGCCGTCAGCGCATGCTTTCCAGCAGCGACGGCGTGAGCATCGCCTTGAGCCTAACCTGCTCGATACCATGCTTTTCACGATGATTGAGCCACCAGATGGCGCCCTTCTTCACGCTCCACAGCAGCGGCTGCTCGGACATCAGCGTAGCGGCCAGGCGGCCGATGTAAGGCTGATGGCCAACCAGTACGATGGTTTTGCCCGGCGCCGGCCAGTTGATGGCCTTGAGCACTTGTTCGACGCTGGCATCGGGGTTGAGCGCCGGCAGGATTTCATAGCTCTTGGCCAGCAGCGCCGCCGTCTGCTGCGAGCGGCGCGCTTCGGACGCCAGCAGGCGGTAGCCTTCCGGCAGCTGCGTGCGCAGCCAGTGCGCCATATTGCTGGCCTGCTGCCGGCCTTGATGAGTCAGGGCGCGCGCCAGGTCGTCGCTGCCTTCTTCCGCTTCGGCATGACGCCACAGGATCAGGTCCATCAGTGTTTCCTCGTTATCTTTATGTTGTTGTCAGTATGACGCTGCTGCATTACGGCAATAGGTAATGCACCAACAATGGTGCCAGCAGTGCGGTGAACAGGCCGGTGACGCCCATGGCCAGCCCGGCGAAGGCGCCGGCAGTTTCCGACAGCTGGAATACCCGTGCGGTGCCGATGCCATGCGCCGCCACGCCGGTGGCCACGCCCAGCACCACGTCGTCCTTGATGCCGAACAGCCTGGCCAGCGGGCGGGCACACACCGCGCCGATGATGCCGGTAACGATGACGAAGGTGGCTGCCAGCGCCGGAATGCCGCCCAGCACCTCGGCCACGCCCATGGCGATGGGGGTGGTAACCGAGCGTGGCGCCAGCGACAGCAGTACCTGATGCGGCAGGCCGAACAGTTGGCCGCACAGTACCGCCGTCACCACGCCGGCAATGCTGCCGATCAGGATGCTGCACAGAATGGCGCCGGCATTGCGCCGCAGCCGCCCCAGGTTGTTGTATAGCGGTATCGCCAGCGCCACGGTAACCGGCCCCAGCAGGAACTGGATGAAGCTGCCGCCGCGCTGGTATTGCTCGAAGTTCATGCCCAGCGCCAGCAAGGCCAGCACGACGAAGGTGGCGCCCAGCAGCACGGTATTGGCCAGTGGGTGGCCGTGATAGCGGCGGCTGAACACCAGCGCCACGCGGTAGCACAGCAGCGTGAGCAGCACGCCGGTAAGCGGCGATTGCCGCAGCCATTCCATCGCCCCGACCGTCATGGCTGCACCTCCCGCCGGCGGCTGAGCCACTGCATGGCCAGCAGGGTGATCAGGAAGGTGGACAGCGTTGCCAGCACCAGCACCGCCGCCATGGCCAGCGGATGCGCCGACAGCAGCGGCCAGAATGCCAGGATGCCGACGCCCGCCGGGATGAACAGCAGCGACATATGGGTCATCAGGGTGGGAACGTTGTGGCGCAGTGCTGCTGGCACCTCCTGGCGCAGCAGCAGGGTAATGAACAGCAGCAGCATGCCGATGACGGCGCCGGGTACCGGCAGCCCCAGGCCATGCGCCAGCACTTCGCCGACGAACTGGTAGCCCAGCAACCAGATAAAAGTTTCAATCATTGATGTAATCGCTTAATGAATCGCCCGCAGCAGTCTGGCCGCGATGACGGGGGACAGCCGGCGGCACGTTTTGGCATAATGCGCGCCATGACTACCCAACCCCATTGGTCCGACATTCTGCCGCTACCCGCAGGCAGGCTGGCGGATTGTATCGGCACACAAGGCTCGCTCACCGAATACCTGATGGCCAGTGGCCAGCCGTTTGCCGTGCAAGTACTGGCGCAAGGCGAAACAGCCGTGCTGCCGGACGAGCAAGAGATATTGCAGGTTAGCGCAAACACGATGGTATATGCCAGGCACGTCTGCCTGACGCTGGCCGGTGAGCCGGTTGTCGTCGCCCGCAGCGTAACGCGGCCGGACTGCCAGGTATGGCGGCCCATCCTGGAACGTGGCGCCCGTTCGCTGGGCTTTACCCTGTTCGGCGGCCTGCCCGAGTTGCAACGCGACGCGCTGCAGTTTGCCGAGGTGCAGGCCCCGCACGGCCTGTACCAACTGGCGGCAGGCCATGCGGCCAACCCTGCGCTGCTGGCACGGCGCTGCCGCTTCGCACTGGACGCTGCGCCGCTGCTGGTCTGCGAGGTATTCCTGCCGGCCCTGGAGAACTACCTGAAATGAGCAATGCCGTTCTGAAAGACCGCCTGCAGGTGTATGGCCAGCTGATGCGCATCGACAAGCCCATCGGCACCCTGCTGCTGCTGTGGCCCACGCTGTGGGGCCAGTGGCTGGCCACCCATGGCCACCCCAACCCGCTGATCCTGCTGATCTTCGTGGCCGGCACCTTCCTGATGCGCTCCGCCGGCTGCGTAATCAACGACTACGCCGACCGCCACATCGACCTGCACGTGGAACGTACCAGCCAGCGCCCGTTCGCCCGTGGCGCGGTAAGCGGCAAGGAAGCCCTGCTGCTGGCCGCTGCGCTGGCGCTGCTGAGCCTGCTGCTGATCCTGCCGCTGAACAGCCTGACCCTGCTGATGAGCGTGCCGGCGGTAGTGCTGGCGGCCAGCTACCCGTTTACCAAGCGTTTCTTCCCGATTCCGCAGGCTTACCTCGGCATTGCCTTCTCCTTCGGCATCCCCATGGTGTACGCGGCGGAAACCGCCAGCGTGCCGGCCACCGCCTGGTGGCTGCTTGCGGCCAACCTGCTGTGGACGGTGGCCTATGACACCGCCTATGCCATGGCCGACAAGCCGGATGACCTGAAGATCGGCATCCGCACCTCGGCCATCACCTTCGGCGATTACGACGTGGCCGCCATCATGCTGTGCCACGGCATGTTCATCGCCATGATGACGCTTCTGGGCATGCAGCAGGGCCTGGGCCTGCCCTACTACGCCGCGCTGGCCGTGTCCTGCCTGCTGATCGCCAAGCAGTATGGCGAGATCCGCACCCGCGACCGCAAGCTGTGCTTCAAGGCCTTTCTGGACAATAACCGCGTGGGCGCGGTGATTTTTGCCGGTGTCGTGCTGGATTTCCTGCTGCGCGCCTGAGATTCACCCGCCCCCGGCCAGCCGTGGCCGCCCCACACCCACTGCCGCCCGCCTTGCCACGGGCGGCATTTTCATATCCGGAAACAATATCGATAGATACCGTTGGCCGCACGCGTGGTCTAAGTTGAAACTGACAGCCGCGGGAATGCCAGCCGCGGCGCAACGACAAGGAGACGCACATGCTCAGCGGGATCTATCAAGTACGCCTCGCCACCAGTGACGGTCAGGTCAGCGAGGGTCAGTGGGTAATCGACGAGCAGCACCTGAACGGCAACGATCACAATGCCCGCTACCAGGGCCGGCTGCTGCTCTCCGGCGAACACGTGGCGCTGCGCCTGGATGTACAGCGCAACCCGGAATCCCAGCAAACCCTGTTCGGCCCCGCCAGTCACTACCTGCTGGCGCTCAACGGCCACCTGCGGCGCGACAGCAATAATTTCGACCTCTCCGGCCCCATCGAACAGGTGCCCGGCGTATTCGCCACCCTCAGCGGGCACTGGGTGGGCACACTGGATTAAGGCAGCACGCCACCCTGCAGCTTGCCGTCCAGCAGGCGGAACTGCCGCGCGCAGGTCTTGGCCAGCCGCGGATCGTGGGTGACGATCAGGAAGGTCGTGCCCTCCTCGCGGTTCAGTTCGTGCAGCAGGCCGAACACCTCGGCGGCGGTCTGGGTATCCAGATTGCCGGTGGGCTCATCCGCCAGCACCAGCCGCGGCCGGTTCATCAACGCCCGCACAATCGCCACCCGCTGCTGCTGCCCGCCGGACAACTGCACCGGGCGCTTGTGTGCGTGCTCCGCCAACCCCACCCGTTCCAGCAGCATGCGCGCCCGTTCGCGGTCGGCGCGGTGGATGCGGCCAACCCCGGCCAGCATCGGCATCAGCACGTTTTCCTCGGCATTGAAGGCCGGCAGCAGGTGATGGAACTGGAAGATGAAGCCCAGATAGCGGTTGCGCAGCGCGGTGCGGGCCACGTCGTCCAGCGCGCTGGTCGGCTTGCCCGCCAGTTGCAGCTCGCCCTCGGTGGGCGGCTCCAGCAGGCCGATGATGTTGAGCAGCGTGGATTTGCCGGAGCCGGACGGCCCCAGCAGCGCGGCAAAACTGCCCTCCGCCAGCGTGAGGTCGATGCCATGCAGCACCTCCACCCGTGGCGAGGCGCCGCCGCCGTAGGATTTGCGAATGCCCGCCAGCTGCAGCACGTCAGCCACGAATTGCCTCCACCGGGTCCAGCCGCGCCGCGCGCAGCGCCGGCAGCAGCGCCGCCAGCACCCCCACCAGGAAGGCGATGATGGCGGTGCTGATGAACAGCTCGCTATCCAGCTGCACCGGGAACAGCGGGCTGCCATCCGCGGTGCGCGCAATATGGGTGAAGCCGATGGCCAGGCCGGCGCCCAGCAGCGAGCCGAACACCGAGCCCACCATGCCGACAATGCCGCCCTGCAGCAGGAACACCCCCAGGATGCGCCAGCCGGGCGTGCCCATGGCGCGCAGAATGCCGATCTCGCGCTGACGCTGCACCACCGATACCACCAGCACGCTGGCAATGCCCAGCGCCACGGCAAAGGTGACAAAGACGCGGATCATCAGGCTGGAGGCGGTCTGGCTCTTCAGTGCCGTCACCAGCTGGCCGTTGCTGGACTGCCAGCTGTCGGCGGTCAGCCCGGTGGCCTGCGACAGGTTGGCCGCAAGGGTTTCCGCCTCGAACAGCTGGTCGGTCTTCACATAGATCTCGGTGATGTCCAGCCGGTAGCCCAGCAGCATCTGCGCGCTGCGCAGCGGCAGCAGCACCCAGCGCCGGTTCAGGTCCTTGATGCCGAAATCCAGCACCGCGGTAACCTGCACCGAATCCTGCACGCCCTCGGCCGACTGCAGGCGCAGCCGGCTGCCCGGTGTCAGCCCCAGGTCGGCGGCCAGCTCGCTGCCCACCATTACCTGGCCGGTGCCCAGCTGCAGCTGGCCGGCCAACAGCTTGTTGTCCAGCCGAACCACCTGCTGGTAGTCGGCCACGTTCACCCCCATCAGCGTCACCGCCTTGTGCACCCCGCCCTGCTGCGCCACGCCGGGGCCGGAGGCCATGGCCGCGGCGGCGCTGACATGCGGCGTGGCGCGTACGGTATCCAGCAGCCGCGCCCAGTTGGCGATGGTGTTCACCCGCTGGGTGCGCTTGCGCACGTCGGCCAGCGCCGTTACCCCGGCCGGCGGGCGCAGCACCGGCTGGTTGTTGCGGTCGGCCGGGCGCAGCACCACGTGCGCCTGGCTGGACAGCGTGCGTTCGATGATGGTGGCTTGCAGGCCGTTGACGATGGCGGTGATGTACACCACCACCGCCACGCCGATGCAGACCCCGCCCAGGATCAGCCCGGTCTGAAAACGCCCCTCGCGCAGCAGCCGCCAGGCCACTATCCAGACAAAGCTCATGGTTGCACCCGTACGCGCTGGCCGTCTTTCAACTGCGGCGCCGGCAGCACCACCTGCTCACCGGCCCGCAGGCCGGACTGCACCGGCAAATAGCCGGCAACGGCAATGCCGGTACGTACCACGCGCCAGTGCAAATGCTCGGCGCTGACCACCGCCACCTGCCCGTCACGCAAGGCGGCCAGCGGCAGCAGCAGGGTCTGGCGCGCGGCGCTGGTGCGAATCTCCGCCGATACCGTCATGCCGCTTTTCAGGAACGCCGCCGGCTGCAACAGCTGCAGCTCCACCTCCACCGTACCGCTGTCCTGATCCACCCGCGGCGACACCCGGCTCACCCGCGCGGCCACCGGCCGCTGGGCAAAGGCATCCGCCAGCACTGCCGCCTGCTGCCCCACCGCCAGCTGGCCGACATCACGCTCGTCCAGGTCCAGCAGCACCCGCTGCCGGCCGGCGGAGCCGAACAGCAAGGCCTCCTTGCCGGCGGTAATCACATCGCCCACCTCCACATCGCGCCGCAGCACGGTGCCATCCACCGGCGCGCGCAGATCGCTCTGCCCCAAGCGCACCTGGTTCTGCCGCACCAGCGCCTGCAATTGCACCACGCTATGGTTGGCCGCATCGCGCGCCAGCCGGGCGGCATCCAGCGCTGCCTGGCTGATGAAGCCCTGGTCGAACAGCTGGCGCTGGCGCTGCCATTGCCGCTGGGCATCCTGCAGCGTGGACTGTGCCGACGCCAGCTGGGCCATGGCCTGTTGCTGCAGCGCGCGCAGCTCCTCCGGCTCCAGCCGCAGCAGCAGTTGGCCGGCATGCACCGCATCGCCGGCCTCTACCGGCGTGGCCACCACGCGGCCGGTAACGGTGCTGGACAGCGCGCTTTCCTGCTGCGCCGCCACCCGCCCGGTGCTGACCACGCTGAACTGCACCGCCTTGCTGTGCAGGGTGACCACACTCACCGCCGGCGGCAGCAGCCACCACACCAGCACCGCCAGCGGCACAGCCAGCAGCGGCACTCGCAACAACCATTTCGCCCGTATGTGCATCACGCCTTCCCCTTGGCAGCGGCAACCCTCTCATCACATTGTATGCACCTCGCCATCGCCACTGTTTGCGACATGTGAAACAATCGGCGATCAATCGACACCCCACTGGATATTCACATGGCTTTTGCTGACATTCTCGCCACCCTGCCCGCCATCGACGGCATCGCCTCCGTAGAACTGCTGGATGCCGCTGGCAACAGCGTGGCGCGCCTGGAAAACCGCCCCGGCACCGCCGGCTCGGTGCGTGTCTATCATGCGCTCAACGCCCGCTTCGGCAGCATCGACCAGGCCGCCGCCGTGGAAGGCCTGGCGCTGTACGCCGAGCACACCACCGATGCGCGCGCCTTTCCCGGCAAACACCCGAATATCGACCGCCTGCTGGCTATTGCCGAACAGGGCGCTCCGGCGCTGAGCCTGCGCGTGATCGCAGCCTGATTCCGCCGCTCGCGCAAACAAAAAGCCCGCCTGATGGCGGGCTTTTTGCTGACGGCTTGCGGCCAACGTTGGCCGCAAGGTTTTCAAGCAATCGACGATCTCGCGAGCTATGGCGAGGCAAGGCGAAAGCGGCTGAGGAAGCGGAGTTGACATGAAGTCAATGCGCATCCCTTGATCGATTTCAACGCTGTATCGCCCAAACGCAGTAATTTGAAAAACTGCAGCAGATCGTCTGCAAATTCTTATACGTCCTGGCCTTCCACAATCCCATCGTGACTGGCCGCCTTGCTCGGCAGAATCAGGTTCAGCACGATGGCCAGCAGCGAGCACAGGCCGACGCCGGCCAGGCCGAAGCTGCCGAATTTCAGCTCCAGGCCGCCGATACCGGCGGTGAGCACCACCGAGATGATCACCAGGTTGCGCGGCTCCATCAGGTCCACCTTGGCTTCGATCAGCGTCTTCAGGCCGATGGAGGCAATGGTGCCGAACAGCAGCACCATGATGCCGCCCATCACCGGCATCGGGATGGACTGCAGCAGCGCGTTGAACTTGCCGAAGAAGGCCATGGCGATGGCGAACAGCGCCGCCCAGGTCATCACCACCGGGTTGAAGTTGCGGGTGATCATCACCGCGCCGGTTACCTCGGCGTAGGTGGTTACCGGCGGGCCGCCGATCAGGCCGGCCAGGCACACGCCCAGGCCGTCGCCGGCCAGGGTGCGATGCAGGCCCGGGCTCTTGGTGTAGTCGTTGCCGGTAACACCGCCGATGGCCATCACGCCACCGATGTGCTCGATGGACGGGGCGATGGCTACCGGCAGCATGAACAGCGCCGCGGCCCAGTTCACTTCCGGGCTATGGAAAGCCGGCACCGCGAACCACGGCGCATTGGCTACCTTGGCAAAATCCACCACGCCGAGGAAGGCGGCGGCAATGTAGCCCACCACCACACCGGCCAGGATCGGCACCAGCTTGAACATGCCGCGCGCGTAGATGGACACCGTAATGGTGGTGGCCAGCGAGATGGCGGCCAGCAGCAGCGAGGTTTCGTACGGCATTACCTGGTTGCCACCGGCACGGCCCATGGCCATGCCGGATGCAGCGCCGGCTACCGACAGACCGATGATCATGATCACCGGGCCGATCACCACCGGCGGCAGCAGGCGGTTCACCAGCGCCATGCCGCGCCAGCGCACGATGGCGGCGAACACGAAGTACATGAAGCCGGCGCAGAACAGGCCGAACATGGTGGCGGCCGAACCCCAGGTATGCATCGAGTAGATGATGGGGCCGATGAAGGCGAAGGAGGAGCCGAGGAAGATCGGCACCTTGCGGCCGGTGCACAGCTGGAACAGCAGCGTGCCGACACCGGCGCCCAGCAGCGCCATGGCCGGGTTCAGCCCGGTAAGCAGCGGCACCAGCACCAGGGCGCCGAAAGCGACGAACAGAATCTGCGCGCCGGATATCGCCGTCTTGAATTGTTGGAACATGTGAAATCCCTGTTGTTATCGATTGATGTGGAAGTCCTGATTACACCGTGCAATACATCACCGCCTGGGCAATGATGTTGTTCTGCTCTGCTGCCAGCCGGCTGTGCCGGCGGAAGTCCAGCACCATCGCCTGCACGCGGCAATAGGTGTCGAAATTGGGCAGCGGCCGGTAGGCGATGTCCACCTCCAGCCGCGCGGCCAGCTTCTTGATGGTGGTGGGCTTGATGCACACGTGGCGCTGCGGGTCGCTGTAGGCCAGGAAGCAGCTCACCAGCGGCCACTTGGCCGGGTTGGCGTTGCCGTCGTTGCGGCACAGCTGCAGCACTTCGACGAAGTCGGCAAAGCTGGTTTCGTCAAAGCGGTACAGCAGCGCGTACAGCGCCGCCACGAACGGCCGGTGCACATCGCTGAACGCCAGGTAGTTGCGGAACGCCATCTTCTCGAAGGTGCTCACCGTGCTGCAGCGGCCCACGATGTGGCGGCAGGTGTCGATCACCGCCGCGCTGTTGCCGCTCTCCACCGCCGCGCGCAGCAGCGGCTCGGCCAGGCCGTCGCGGCACAGCGCAATCACGCCGTCTATGCTGCGATGCTTTTTGCCCAGCGCCAGCCAGGCTTCGTCCTGCAGCCCCTGCGGAAAGCGGGCGAGAAAATCGGCTTCTATCTGCTGATATGCGTCCATGATTCCCCCTTGCGGCCAACGTTGGCCGCAGCAGCACAAGCCATCAAGCGTGCTTGGTACCGAAGATCTTGTCGCCGGCGTCGCCCAGGCCCGGGATGATGTAGCCGTGCTCGTTCAGATGGCTGTCCAGCGAAGCGGCCACGATCTGCACGTCCGGGTGCGCTGCGTTGACCGCTTTCACACCTTCCGGCGCCGCCACCATCACCACCGCCTTGATCTGCTTGCAGCCGTTGCGCTTGAGCAGGTCGATGGTGGCGATCAGCGAGCCGCCGGTTGCCAGCATCGGGTCGATGATCATGGCGATACGCTCGTCCAGATTGCCGACGAACTTCTCGAAGTAGGACACCGGCTCCAGGGTTTCCTCGTTGCGCGCCAGGCCCACCACGCTGATCTTGGCGGATGGCACCAGATCGAGCACGCCGTCCAGCATGCCGATGCCGGCGCGCAGGATGGGCACCACGGTCACTTTCTTGCCCTTGATCTGCTGCACGTCGATCGGGCCGCACCAGCCTTCGATGGTCACCGGCTCCAGCTCGAAATCGCGGGTAGCCTCGTAAGCCAGCAGGCGCGCCAGCTCCTGGGTGAGCAGGCGGAATTTCATGGTGCTGATATCGCCCTCTCGCAGCAGGCCAAGCTTGTGCTGTACCAGGGGGTGATTGACGACGGTAATGTTCATGGCGGTCCAAACCTTGCAACGGGCGCCCCCGCCGGCTTGTGGCCGGCAAGGCCGCTTCTGGATACGGAAAACCGGCAGGCGAATGCCTGCCGGTACGGATTTGGGGCGACATTTTACAGGCAAACGCTTGTTGGCGCGCTGCGGGATGGCCCTTGCCTTACGTGATAGCCGATTTTGTGGCGCCCGTTTGCGCCGGCACAAACAAAACGGCCCGCACGAGGCGGGCCGTTCCGACATGGACACCGGGTAATCAGGCTGCCAGGTCTTTCAGCATTTCCTGCAGTTCGCCGGCCTGGAACATTTCGTACATGATGTCCGAACCGCCAACGAATTCGCCCTTGATGTACAGCTGCGGAATGGTCGGCCAGTTGGAGAATTCCTTGATGCCCTGACGCACGTCGGCATCAGCCAGCACGTCAACGGTAACGAAGTCGTTCACGCCACAGGCTTTCAGGATCTGCACGGCGCGCGAGGAGAAGCCGCACTGCGGGAAGGTGGCGGAACCTTTCATGAACAACACTACCGGGTTGCTGCTAACGGTCTGCTGGATGGTGTCTTGAACGGACATGATTTTCCTTTGCTTCGGTCTGGCGCCGGGCCATTACCCGACTAATTCAATAAGTTATTTTAGGCCCGCTTGCGCTCCGGGCTCAAGCGTTGCGTTGCAGCACCGCGGCAAAAAAGCCATCGCTGTTATGCAGGTGCGGGCGCAGGCTCAGGTAGTCGCCGGTATCCAGTGCGATCTTCTGCTCCGCCAGCAGCGCATTGGCCGGCAGCAGACTGAAGCCGGGGTTGGCCGCAAGGAAAGCCTCGACGATGGCCTGGTTTTCCGCCGGCAGCAGGCTGCAGGTGGCGTACACCAGGCGGCCGCCGGTGCGCACCAGGCGTGCGGCGGAAGCCAGGATGGCAGTCTGCTTCTGGTTCAGCTCGGCCACGCTTTCCGGGCTCTGGCGGTATTTCAGGTCCGGGTTGCGGCGCAGGGTGCCCAGGCCGGAACACGGCGCATCCACCAGCACGCGGTCGGCCTTGCCGGCCAGTCGCTTCACCTTGGTGTCGTTCTCGTGCGCGATCAGCGTGCTGTGCACATTGGACAGCCCGGAGCGCGCCAGACGCGGCTTGAGGTTGGCCAGGCGCTTTTCCGAGATGTCGAAAGCGTACAGGCGGCCGGTGGAGGCCATCTGTGCGCCCAGCAGCAAGGTCTTGCCACCGGCGCCAGCGCAGAAATCCACCACCATCTCGCCACGGCGCGCGCCGGTGAGCAGGCCCAACAGCTGGCTGCCTTCGTCCTGTACCTCGATGGCGCCCTGCACGAACAGCGGGTGCTTGGACAGCGCCGGCTTGCCCTTGAGGCGGATACCCAGCGGCGAGTACGGCGTCGGCTCGCACTCGATGCCGGAATCGCGCAGGTAGACCACCGCCTCGTCGCGGCGCATCTTCAGGCTGTTCACACGCAGGTCCAGCGGCGCGGCACTGGCCAGGCCCTTGCCCAGCGCCACCACATCGCCCTCTTCCTGCTCGGCCAGCAGGCCGATCACCCAGCCCGGCAGACCGGAGCGCACATTGAGTTCGGCCGGCAGCTCGGCACCCTTGATGCTGGCGAGCCATTCACGCTCGTTTTCCTTGAACACGCCTTCCAGCTCGCGCAGATTGCTGCCGCCGATGCGCACCAGGGTAGCCAGCGCCAGGCGGCGGGTGTTGATACGCTCGCCGCACAGGTGACGCAGCAGCTCCAGGTGGCGCAGGCAGGCAAAGGCGGTTTCGGCGATCAGGTGGCGATCGCTCGCCCCCAGCTTGTTGTTCTCGCGGAAGAAGGCGGACAGCACGGCATCGGCCGGGCGGTCGAAGCGCAACATGGCGTGCAATACCTTGTCCAGTTGCTCGAATTGTTTAGTGCCTATTTTCATTGTTCAGCTTTCTTGGCGGCTGCTTCCACACGGTCTTGCCCGCCAGTTCAATCAGGTTGGCCCGCATTTCGTAGCGGGCATCCTTGCCCACTCGCAGTACGCGGATCGGAATATTGGCGAAATCCGGCGCCAGCCAGAATTCGTACAGCTCATCAGGTTGTTTTACCCGCACCACCACGGCGCGGATACTGCCGTCACCGGTATCGAAATCGGTTTCACCCTCCGGCTTCAGCAGCATGCGATACACCTTCTTGCCGGTAGTGATCTGGATCGGCGCATCGCCCATATTGTCGCCGCGCAGTGCCAGTTGCACGCCCAAGCCCAGCCAGTCCTGCGCACCTGGATCCAGCGGCTCGCTCTTGTCGGCGTTACGGTCGCCGTAACGAAGCACACCGGCCGACCAGTCGAAGTAAGCGCGGTCGCGCAGCTCACCATCGCGCGTGCCTTCGAAGCGATCCGGTTTCAAACCCTGCTTGCCCACCGTGCCGGTGGTTTCATAGTGAATTTTCGGGCCGATAATCGGCACAACATCCGTCACCAGGCTGTAATTGTTGCCGTCGCGCTGCCAGACCATGCTGCCCTGCCCTGCCGACAGGCCGGAATAAAACAGCGAGTACTGCACCCGCGCGCCGAGCGGGAAATGGCGAATCGGCTTGTCCGGCTTCACCGTATCCGCCGGTGCGGCGGCCAGTGCGGCGCTGGCCGGCTGTTCCGCCTTGCTGCTGCTGGCGGCCAGCTTGGGCGCGGGCTTGGGCTCCGGCAGCGGCGCGGAGGCTGCAGCGCTGGCTACCGCCAGCGGCGCAGACGACGCTTGCTCTGCTGACGGACGCGGCTTCTTGCGCGCCGGTTTGGGTTTGGGCCGTGCTGCCGCCGGCTGCGACGCATCGCCACCGGCCGCGCCCAGTGTGCCAGGCAGGTCCGGCATCTGCAGGGCCGGCGACGAGGCCTCGTCCATCTGCATGTTTTCCAGCCTGGCAGTGAGCTTGTGCAGCTTGGGGTCGGCCGGCATTTCCACGGTGTCGAACGACACCAGCCCGCTGCCGAGCATGGTGAGGTGCGCAAGCAGCGAGATGGCAAAGGCCAGCAGCATCAGCCGTCTGGCAGTCAGGCGGGGCGGCTTCAATTTCAACGCGGCGCCGGTACCAGCAGGCTATGGTTGGCCGCATCGCCCGCCACACCTGCCACACGGCCGGCGTGGATGGCCAGCTCGCCCGCCACGAAGCGGCGCACCGCCTCCGGGTACAGTTGATGCTCCTGGCGCAGCACGCGGGCGGCCAGGCTGTCTTCGCTGTCGTCGTCCAGCACCGGCACCACCGCCTGCGCCACGATGGGGCCGTGGTCCAGCTCGGCGGTGACGAAGTGCACGGTGCAGCCGGCCACCTTGCAGCCCATGTCGATGGCGCGCTGGTGGGTGTGCAGGCCGGGGAAGGACGGCAGCAGCGAAGGATGGATGTTCAGCATGCGGCCTTCGTAACGCGCGGTGAAGGCCGGGGTGAGGATGCGCATGAAGCCGGCCAGCACCACCAGGTCGGGGTTGAAGGCATCGATTTCGGCAGCCAGTTGCACGTCGAACGCCTCGCGGCTGGCGAACTGCTTGTGATCCAGGCCCACGGCGGCGATACCGCGTTCGGCGGCCCAGGCCAGGCCGGCGGCGTCCGGGCGGTTGGCAATTACCGCGGCGATGTTGGCGCCGGGAATATTGGCTTCGACGATGGCCTGCATATTGGAGCCGCGGCCGGAAATCAGGATGACGATGTTTTTCATGATGCTGTGAAGGCCGGCGCACGCGCCGCAAAAAACGTTGGCCGCAAACCCGGTTCGCGGCATGCCGGCGGCATCGCAGGCCGCCAAATGACAAGCGCCGCCAGCAGGGCCAGCGGCGCTGTGAACCCGAGCGGCTTACGCCACCTGGGTCTGGTGCTCGTCGCCGTTACGCGCGCGGATCACACCGATGCGCGATACGGTTTCGCCCTGCTCGGTCAGGAAGGCAGCCGCGGCGTCGGCATCGGCCGCGTCCACGATTACCACCATGCCGATACCGCAGTTGAAGGTGCGGTACATTTCCTGCGCATCGACATTGCCTTCGGCCTGCAGCCACTGGAACAGCTTGGGCAGCGCCCAGCTGCCGGCGTCGATCTGTGCCACGGTGTTTTCCGGCAGCACGCGCGGGGTGTTCTCGGTGATGCCACCGCCGGTGATGTGCGCCATGCCCTTCACGTTCAGCTTCTGCATCAGTGCCAGCAGCGGCTTAACGTAGATGCGGGTGGGGGCGATGATGGCGTCACGCAGGGTCTTGCCACCGTCGAACTCGGCATCCAGCTGCGGCTGGGCGCGCTCGATGATCTTGCGCACCAGGCTGTAGCCGTTGGAGTGCACGCCGTTGGACTTGAGGCCCAGTACCACGTCGCCCGGCTTGATGTCGCGGCCGGTGATCACCTTGCTCTTTTCCACCACGCCCACGGCAAAGCCTGCCAGGTCGTATTCGCCCACCGGGTACATGCCCGGCATTTCGGCGGTTTCGCCGCCGATCAGCGCGCAACCGGCCTGCTCACAGCCTTCGGCGATGCCCTTGATCACGTCGGTAGCCTGGGCCACGTCCAGCTTGCCGCAGGCGAAATAGTCGAGGAAGAACAGCGGCTCGGCACCCTGCACCAGGATGTCGTTCACGCTCATGGCCACCAGGTCGATGCCCACGGTGTCATGCTTGTTCCAGTCGAAGGCCAGCTTGAGCTTGGTGCCCACGCCGTCGGTGCCGGAAACCAGTACCGGTTCCTGGTATTTCTTGGAAATTTCCACCAGTGCGCCGAAACCGCCGAGGCCACCGAGAACTTCCGGGCGCATGGTGCGCTTGGCAAACGGCTTGATGTTTTCGACGAGCGCGTCACCGGCATCGATGTCGACGCCGGCGTCACGGTAACTGAGGGACGTGGTGTTCAAGATAAACTCGCTTTCTGCTAACGTATTCGCTTTGCTGCCTGAGAGTGCGCGGGCTCGTGGCCCGAAGCGCCTGTATTTTAACTGAAAACCTCCCGCTAGTCAGAACTGCTTCTGCAGCGCGTCATCGATGGCAATGACATGCCGGCAGCGGCGGTTTAATCTGGCGTTCCGCCCCCTGCCGGCAGGCAAGCGGCGCATGCCATTGCCCACGGCCTTGCGGCCAACCTCTTGCGACCTCACCACCATGCAAACGCAACGCACCTCCAACCTGCTGCCCTGGCTGCTGGGCGCCGCCGCCCTGCTGGCCGTGCTGTGGCTGCTGGACCGGCTGTCCGCCGTGCTGGCGCCGTTCATCACCGCCGCGGTGCTGGCCTATATTCTTGACCCGCTGGTAGACCGGCTGCAGGAAAAGGGCCTGTCGCGCACCGCCGCGCTGCTGCTGGTGATGCTGTCCGGCTTCTTTACCGTGCTGGGCCTGCTGCTGATCGTGGTGCCGATGCTGATCTCGCAGGCACAGGCGCTGGCGACGCGGCTGCCGGTGCTGGTGGATTTCATCCAGCACAGCGCCCTGCCCTGGCTCAACCAGACGCTGGGCACCAGCATCAGCATCGATAGCCAGGGCTGGCGCGCGGCACTGGCCGACAATGCCGCCGGCGTGCGCCAGGCGCTGACCCGGCTGGCGCCGCAACTGGGCCACGGCGGCGCGCTGCTGCTGCATACCGTGACCAACCTCGCGCTGCTGCCGGTGCTGCTGTATTACTTTCTGCACGGCTGGGACGACATGGTGGCGCGCGTCGCCACCCTGGTGCCGCGCCGCTGGCATGCACAGGTAGGCAAGCTGGCCGGCGAGGTGGACGACATGCTGGGGCAGTTCCTGCGCGGCCAGCTGTCGGTGATGCTGATCATGGCGCTGATCTACGGCGGCGGCCTGGCCAGCACCGGGCTGGATTCCGGCCTCGCCATCGGCATCGTGGCCGGCCTGCTGGTTTTCATCCCCTATCTTGGCGCCTTCACCGGCCTCTTGCTGGCCACGCTGTCGGCGCTGCTGCAGTTCGGCAGCCTGGGCGGCCTGCTGCTGGTATGGGGCGTATTCGCCTGCGGCCAACTGCTGGAAAGCTTCGTGGTGACGCCGCGGCTGGTGGGCGAGCGCATCGGCCTGTCGCCGATGACAGTGATCTTCGCGCTGATGGCATTTGGCGAACTGCTGGGCTTTGCCGGCGTGCTGCTGGCGCTGCCGCTATCGGCCATCACGGTGATTCTGGGCCGCCACCTGATCCGCCATTATTTCAACAGCAGCTTTTATCAGCGTAGAATCGACCCCTGATTCCAGATAACCCACGCCGATGTTGGACCAGCTCGTTCTCGACCTCCTGCCGGAACCCCACCCGGCGTTCGACAACTTCCTAGCCGAACGTAACCGCGAAATCATTGCCGCGCTTACCGCCGAGGAAGGCGAACGCTTCGTCTACCTGTGGGGCGAACCAGGCTGCGGCAAGACCCACCTGCTGCAGGCATGGATCGCCCATGCCGAGCGCCTGGGCCGCGCCTCCATCTACCTGGACGCCCAGCACGAACACCTGCCCGACTTCGCCCGCGAGGCCAGCTTCATCGCCGTCGACCATGTAGACAACCTGGCGCCGGACGACCAGATCATGCTGTTTTCCATCTACAACTCGCTGAAGGAAAGCGGCGAAGGCCGCCTGCTGATGGCCGGCCGCCAGCCGCCGATGCAGGCGCCGGTGCGCGACGACCTGCGCACCCGCCTGGGCTGGGGCCTGGTGTTCGAGGTGAAGGCGTTGTCCGACGACGACAAGCTGGACGCGCTGCGCCAGCACGCCGCCAGCCGCCAGCTGGCGGTGGGCGACGACGTGTTCCGCTACCTGCTTACCCACTGGCGCCGCGACCTGTCCAGCCTGATCGCCATGCTGGACATGCTGGACCGCTACTCGCTGGCGCTGCGGCGCCCCATCACCGTGCCGCTGGTGAAAAACGTACTGCAAACCACAGAAACCGAGCCATGAACCTTGCCCTGTTTGACCTCGACAACACCCTGATTGCCGGCGACTCCGATACCGAGTGGCCGAAATTCCTGATCAAGCGCGGCATTCTCGATCCGGAACACCACGCGCGCCAGAACGACTACTTCTACGAGCAGTACAAGGCCGGCACGCTGGATATCTACGAATTCCTCGACTTCCAGCTGGCGCCGCTGACGCGCTTCTCGCGCGGCGAGCTGGACACCCTGCACGCGCAGTACATGGAAGAACACATCAAGCCCATCATTCCGCAGAAGGCGCGCGAGCTGGTGGCCGCACACCAGGCGCAGGGCGACGTGGTGATGATCATCACCGCCACCAACCGCTTCATCACCGCCCCCATCGCCCGCGAACTGGGCGTGGAGCATCTGATCGCGGTGGAGCTGGAGCAGGACGCCGCCGGCAACTACACCGGCAAGCCCACCGGCACCCCCAGCTTCCAGGCCGGCAAGATCACCCGCCTGAACGAATGGTTGGCCGCACGCGGCGAAACGCTGCACAGCTACGCCGACACCTTCTTCTACAGCGACTCGCGCAACGACCTGCCGCTGATGTCCATCGTCAGCAAGCCGGTGGCAGTGGACGCCGACGACACCCTGCGCGCCCACGCCGAAGCACACGGCTGGCCGGTGATCAGCCTGCGCGACTAGGTCATGCAACCACTCCGCCTCCCCGCGCCGACTGCCGGCTGTGGGGTGGCAATACGCCCAGGCAACCGCCGCAAGGGCCTCAGTCATGGGTAAAACGCTGATGGTCAGTAAGCCAAGCTGCATCGCCCCCCAGGATGGCTACATACTTGAACAGTTGCGGGAACAATTTGCAGCCGCCTATGTGTTGCTGCATCCTTTCTTGCGTCCTCACGCCTTGCCGCTTTCCCGTTTTACTCCCGACAGCTACCCTGACCGCAGCGAAATTGTGGCCGATTGCCAACCCGTGAATTGGCAATCTGTTGCCTCCGCTACTGGCCTGCCGGATATCGCGGCCATCGATATCGCTTTGTGCACACAGTCACACTCCTTACGACAGCAGTTATGCCGCGATGACTACGCGCAGCAACTGGCACAATATTGCGAAGGGCACGGTCTGGTGCCGCCAGACAAGGGAGAGTTGCCGGAGATATGGCAGGACCAGTTACTGCTCCTGCTGGCTGGCAACAGCGATAGCGTGTGGTATGGCGATGAATTTGGCGACCATTGCCAGTTGCTCTCGCTTGCCCGGCTTGGCAGCGACCATCAAGCCCCCCACTCCCACCCGCGCTTTTTCTCGCCGGATGGCGAACTGATGCTGAGTACGCACTGGGACAGTTATTACTCGCTGGTTGCCGGCAGTCCTGAGCGCCTGCGACCTTTCACTTGCTTCGAGGGCTTTTACTGCCAGCCAGATACCCGTGTCCGCTGGAGCCTGCCCCCGAAGTCAGCCGGAGCCTGAACCACCATGGAAAAACTCGACGCCTTTCTCACCCGCGCCGAAGCGCTGATGGCACGCCTGGAGCCGCTGCTGCCGCCGGCCATTCCCGAGCCGGACTGGAGTGCACCGGCCTTCCGCTGGTGCCGCGCCGGCATTACCGGCTGGCTGGAGGCCATCCACGCTCCGCATACCGTTGCGCTGAGCGACCTCACCGACATCGAGCGCCAGAAGGCGCTGATCGTGCGCAATACCGAGCAGTTCCTGGCCGGGCGCCCGGCCAACAACGTGCTGCTCACCGGCGCGCGCGGCACCGGTAAATCCTCGCTGATCAAGGCACTGCTGGCGGCCTATGCCACGCGCGGCCTGCGCGTGATCGAGGTGGACAAGACCCACCTGCCGGACCTGGGGCAGATCGTGGCGCTGGTGGCCGGCCGCCCGGAGCACTTCATCCTGTTCTGCGACGACCTGTCATTCGAAGAAGGCGAAGACAGCTACAAGGCGCTGAAATCGGCGCTGGACGGCGGCCTGGCACAGCGTGCGGCCAACCTGCTGGTATACGCCACCTCCAACCGCCGCCACCTGATGCCGGAACGCATCAGCGAAAACCGCGAAGGCTGGGTGAAGGACGGCGAGATCCATCCCGGCGAAACCACCGAGGAAAAGGTGTCGCTGTCCGACCGCTTCGGCCTGTGGCTGTCGTTCTACCCGTTTGACCAGAACGCCTACCTGTCGGCAGTGCGCGGCTGGCTGGCGCACTTCGACCTGCCGCTGGATGGCGAGGCCGAACGCGCCGCGCTGCAGTGGAGCCAGCTGCGCGGCAGCCGCTCCGGCCGCGTGGCCTGGCAGTTCGCCTGCGACTGGGCCGGCCGCGAGCCGGACGCGCGCGTAGCCGAGCTGGGGCGCTGATCATGGACACCAGGAAGATCATTCCGGTGGTGGCCGGCGCGCTGATGCAGGCCGACGGCCATTTCATGCTGGGCAGCCGCCCGGCCGGCAAGCCCTACCCCGGCTACTGGGAGTTCCCCGGTGGCAAGGTGGAGGCCGGCGAAACGCCATACCAGGCGCTGGTGCGCGAACTGCAGGAAGAAATGGGCATCACCGTCACCCACGCCACGCCGTGGCTGCGCCGCGTGCACCACTACGAGCACGCCTCGGTGGAGCTGCTGTTCTACCGCGTATGGGCGTGGGATGGCGAACCGCAGCCGCACGAGGGGCAAAGCTTTGCCTGGCAGGAGCCGGGCCACCTGTCGGTGCAGCCGATGCTGCCAGCCAACGCGCCCATTCTGCGCGCGCTGCAGCTGCCGGATGTGCTGCACATCAGCTGCGTGCACGAACTGGGCCGCGATGCGGTGCTGGAAGCGCTGGCGCAACGCGACGATGAGCCGTGGGTGATCGTGCGCGAGCCGCAGCTGGACCGCGAACAGCTGGCGGCGCTGGTGGGCGAAATCAGCCAGATCGTGCATGCGCGCGGCGGCAAGCTGATCGTCAACGCCGACCCGGCGTGGCTGAAAGGCTGGCCGGTGGACGGCGTGCAGCTGAACGGCACCCGGCTGGCCGAACTGCAGGAGCGCCCGGCGCACTTCACCTGGGTGGGCGCCTCCTGCCACAGCCGGGCCGAGCTGGAACGCGCCGGCGAACTGGGGCTGGATTACGCGCTGCTGGGCCACGTACTGCCCACCGCCAGCCACCCGGCACAAGCGCCGCTGGGCTGGGACGGCCTGGCCGCCCTTACCGCCCCGGCCGCACCGCTGCCGGTGTTCGCCATCGGCGGGCTGTCTGCGGCCAACCTTGACGAGGCGCGCCGCTGCGGTGCGCACGGTGTGGCGCAGATGCGCGCCGCCTGGAAACAAGAACCTGCTTCGACATGAAAACCAAACTCACGCGCCAGCAACTGGCGCTGATCGCCGTATTGCTGATCGCCTTCGCCCTGCTCAAGGCCGGGCTGATCTGGTGGTATCTCAACCACAAAACCCCGCACAGCGCACCGCCGGTAACGGTGAGCTGCAGCAATCTGCAAGCCGGCTGCAGCTTGCCGGACGGCAGCCTGCTGCGGCTGGACAGCGCGCCACAGGCGGCCAGGCCGTTCGGTCTGACGCTGAGCCATGTGCCCGCCGCAGCGCCGGGCATAGCGTTCGCCATGCGCGATATGGATATGGGCTTCAACAGCTACAAGCTGCTGCCGCAGGGTGCCGACTTTGTGGCGCGCATCACGCTGCCGGTATGCGTGAGCGGCAGCCGCCAATGGCAGATGACATTGAAGTACCCGGATAAGAGCTATCTGATCGACTTCAGTACCCGCTAAGGTCAAGACTTGCCGCCCACGGTCATCGACGTGGGTGGCCGTGGAAAGATAAACGCCATCCGCAAGCATGGCGTTTGTCGTTTCTGGCATGCAGCTTGCTTACCTGTTACCTGCTCCATGGAGCGACAGGTGTTGTTCTCTGCCCTCCCGGCCGTCTGACCGACCGCCGGGCGGGGTGAACGGAGAGCTTTGCACGGTTTTGGTGCATCCAAACCGCCCGAATTGGTGCAACGCGCCAATTCGGGGCCTCTTTTTCGGATTTCATTGCCACGCCACGGCAGGCGGGGCACACAGGCTTGATAGAGGGAGAACCAGAACGGCTCAGCCGTCATCTCGACAGGCAACAAGGTTGGCCGCAGCAATGCGGCCAACCTTTTGTCTTTCTGGTACCAGTACAACCGTACGCAGAGCTTGTTTACGATCTCGCGAGCTAGAGCGAGACAAGGCGAAAACAGCTGAGGGAGCGGAATTTACAAATGGTAAATGAGCATCCCGAAGCTGTTTTCAACGCCGTATCGCCCAAGCGCAGCAAGTCATAAAAGAACAGCAGATTGTATGCAAGCTCTCAGGGCTGCTCGCCCACCAGATAGCGCTTGCTCATGGCCCGGAACTCATCGCTGCCGGATACCCGCAGCGCCTCGAACAGCACCATCTCCCGCGTCACCAGCACCGCGCCGGCATCGTGCATGCGCTGCAGGCCGTAGTCGCGGTTCATTTCGCCACGGCTGGATACCGCGTCGGCCACCACGAATACCTGCTTGCCCAGCGCCAGCAGCCCCAGCACCGTCTGCAGCACACAGACATGGGTTTCCATGCCGCACACCACCACCTGCTCACGCGCCAGCAGGCCTTCCGGCAGGCAATCGGCCGCCACACAGGAAAAGTGCAGCTTTTCCACCACCAGGGCCGCCGGCGCCACGGCCAGCAGTTCCGGCGCGGTGTGGCCGAGGCCATGCGGGTATTGCTCGGAAAACACCACCGGCAAACCCATATCATGTGCCATCGACACCAGCCAGCGGCAGCGCGCCAGTATGCCCTCCGCGTCCAGTACCGCCGGCAGCAGCTTCTGCTGCACATCCACCACCAGCAGGGTGGCATTGTCTTTGTCGATAAGCATCGTCGTCTCCTCGCCGGCTTTCCATAGTCAACACCGGCAGCTCCTACTATGACAGCAGAGCCTACCCGCTGGCTCCGCACACTGGCAATGCGAATGGCTGACCACCGTCAAGCCAGCGGGCGCTACCCGAGGGCAAACCCCAGATGGGCACGGCGGCGTGATGTGGCACCATGCCGGCAATACAGAGCACAGGCCCGCACGGCCGCCGGAGAGACTCATGCTGCAAGGCGCTTACCGCGAATTCCATCAACGCATCCTGGAGGTGATTCCGGCGCGACGGGTATTCACCGACCCGCTGTCCACCCTGGCCTACGGCACCGATGCCTCCTGTTACCGGCTGACGCCCAAGGTGGTGATCAAGAGCGCAAACGAGGACGAGGTACGCGCCATCCTGCGCGAGGCGGCCAGCCTGCAGCTGCCGGTGACCTTCCGTGCCGCCGGCACTTCGCTGTCCGGCCAGGCGGTGAGCGACTCCATCCTGGTGGTAGCCAGCCACGGCTGGAAGCGGCTGCAGGTGCTGGACGACGGCCGCGCCATCCGCCTGCAACCGGGGGTGATCGGCGCCGAGGCCAATGCCGCGCTGCTGCCCTATGGCCGCAAGATCGGCCCGGACCCGGCCACCATCAACTCGGCCATGATAGGCGGCATCGTCAACAACAACTCCAGCGGCATGTGCTGCGGCACCGCGCAGAACAGCTACCGCACGCTGCAGAGCCTGCGCCTGCTGCTGGCCGACGGCACGCTGCTGGACACCGGCGACGCGGCCAGCGTGGCGGCGTTCCGCGCCAGCCACGCCGGCCTGCTGGCACAGTTGGCCGCATTGCGCGCGCGGGTGCTGGCCGACGACGAACTGGCCGCCAGAATCGCCCGCAAGTACAAGATGAAGAACACCACCGGCTACAGCCTGAACGCGCTGCTGGATTTTGCCGACCCGGTGGACATGCTCGCCCACCTGATGGTGGGCAGCGAGGGCACGCTGGGCTTTGTTGCCGAGGTCACCTACCACACGGTGGAAGAGCAGCTGCACAAGGCGTCGGCACTGGTGTTCTACCCAGATATCAAGGCCGCCTGCGACGCCGTGCAGCTGCTGGCGCAGCACAAGGACGTGGTGTCCTCGGCCGAGCTGCTAGACCGCGCCAGCCTGCGCTCGGTGGAAAACAAGGCCGGCGTGCCGGCCTTCATCCGCGAACTGGGGCCGGACGCCGCCGCCATCCTGATGGAAACCCGCGCCGCCAGCGCCGACAGCCTTGCGGCCAACGTGGCCTTCATCGAACAGCATATCGGCGGCATCGCCACCCAGGGCGGCATCCGCTTCACCAGCGACGCCGCCGAGTACACGCAGTACTGGAACATCCGCAAGGGCATGTTCCCCAGCGTGGGCGCCATGCGCGCGGCGGAAACCACGGTGATCATCGAGGACGTGGCCTTCCCCATCGAGCACCTGGCCGAGGGCACGCTCAAGCTGCAGGCGCTGTGCCACCAGTTCGGCTACGTTGAAGCCATCATTTTCGGCCACGCGCTGGAAGGCAACCTGCACTTCGTGTTCACCCCCAACTTCAGCGGGCCGCAGGAGATCGCCCGCTACGAAGCCTTTATCGATGCGGTATGCCGGCTGGTGGCGGTGGAGTACGAAGGCGCGCTGAAGGCCGAGCACGGCACCGGCCGCAATATGGCGCCGTTCGTGGAGCTGGAATGGGGCGCCACCGCCTTCCGCCTGATGCAGGAGATCAAGGCACTATTCGACCCGGCCGGCCTGCTCAACCCGGACGTGATCATCACCCGTGACAAACAACTGCACATCCGCGACCTGAAGCCGATTCCCGCCGCCAATGCGCTGATCGACAAATGCATCGAATGCGGCTTCTGCGAGGTGATGTGCCCCAGCCGCGCCATCACCCTTACCCCGCGCCAGCGCATCGTCGCCAACCGCGCCATGGCGCAGCTGGAAAAACAGGGCGAGCACGAGCAACTGGCCGAGATGCGCAGCGCCTACCAGTACGCCGGCGATGAAACCTGCACCACCTGCGGCCTGTGCGAAACCGCCTGCCCGGTAGGCATCAACACCGGCAGCCTCACCAGCCTGCTGCGCGAGGCCAGCCTCGGCGATATCGGCTGGGCCAGCGCCAACACCCTGGCCAGCAACTTTGCCACCGCCAGCAGCGGCGCCCGGCTGGGGCTGAAGGCGCTGGACACCCTGCACGCGATAGCCGGCGACACCGCCACCGGCGCCATCATGCGCGGCCTGCGCAAGGTGGTTGGCCGCAAGATTCCCTACTGGACGCCTTACTTCCCGCGTGCCGCCGGCAAGCTGCAACTGGCCGCCGGCCAGGCGCACAGCCAGCGCCAGGTGGTGTACCTGCCATCCTGCCTCACCCGCACCTTCGCCCCGGCGGCCAATATGCCGGACACCCGGCCGCTGAACGAGGTGGTGGCCTCGGTGCTGGGCAAGGCCGGCTACCGGCTGATCTACCCGGACAATCTGGCCAATCTGTGCTGCGGCACGCCGTTCAAATCCAAAGGTGCCGCCGATGCCGCGCGGCAGAAGGTGAACGAGGTGGAAACCGCGCTGCTGGCCGCCACGGAAAACGGCCGCTGGCCGGTGATCATCGACAACGGCGTGTGCACCGCCGCGCTGCTGGACGGCATCAGCGACCCGCGGCTGCGCATCCTCGACGTGACCAGCTTCGTGCAGGAAGAAGCCGCGCAGTACCTGCAGTTCAGCCCGCAGGACGCAACCGTGGCGCTGCACGTGGTGTGCTCGATGAAGAAAAAGGGCCAGAGCGCCAGCCTCAACGCACTGGCGCGGCGCTGCGCCAGCAAGGTAATCGAGCCCGCCGGCATTACCTGCTGCGGCTTTGCCGGCGACAAGGGCTTCACCCACCCGGAGCTGAACGAGAGCGCGCTCAGCGGCCTGGCCGGGCAGGTAGCCGGCTGCTGTGGCGGCTTCTCCACCAGCGCCACCTGCGAGATCGGCCTGTCCAGCCACAGCGGCATCCCCTACCAGCACCTGATGGTGCTGGTGGACAAGGCCTGCCAGCCGCGGCGCTGAAGCACAACTGCCCGGGCATGTTGGCCGCACGGGCAGTTGCCGGCGCAGCGATGCGCATGGCATGGTTGGTGTTTCGGGTGCGGCCAACCGTTGCCGCCCCGGCCATGCCGAAAGCCCCCCATGAACTACCACATCCGCAGACTCGCCCCCGGCGATGCCGCCGCCCTGCACCGCCTGCGCACCAGCCCCGGCGTGGTGCGCAACACCCTGCAACAGCCGTTCCAGTCGCTGGCCAGCGTGCAGCAGCTGCTGGACAACTTTCCGCCGCACATCCACGCGCTGGTGGCCTGCACGCCGGATGGCGAACTGGTGGGCTGCGGCGGCCTGCACCTGGTGGAGCGCCTGCGGCGCCGGCATGTCGCCACCTTCTTCCTGATGGTGCGCGACGACTGGCAGGGCAAGGGGGTAGGCAGCGCGCTGCTGCGCGCGGTGCTGGACTACGCCGACAACTGGCTGGATCTCAAGCGCATCGAGCTGGATGCGGTGCACGACAACCACGGCGCCATCGCGCTGTACCAGCGTTACGGCTTCGAGCACGAAGGCGTGGCGCGCGGCTTCAATCTGCGCGAAGGCATATACGAGGATGCGGTGCTGATGGCGCGGCTGCGCTTTCGCCCCGGCGAGCATGCGGCCAACGTCGATGCGCCAGCCGGCAGCACACTGCGCCAGGTCGCGCCGCGCCAGCCGTTCAGCCTGCGCCATAGCGAGCCGGGCGACGCCGCCGGCGTGGCGGCGCTGATGGCGCACGACAGTACCCAGGCCAATACCCTGCAACTGCCCTATCCCGACCAGCGCTTCTGGCAGCAGCGGCTGAGCGCAGGCCGGCTCGGCCTGGTGGCGGTGGACAGCACCGGCAACATCATCGGCAATGCCGGCATCTGGCAGCCCGGCGACAACCCGCGGCTGGCGCACATCGCCGAGCTGGGCATCACCGTGCATCCGGCACAGCACGGCCAGGGCGTGGGCAGCGCGCTATTGCAGGCGCTGCTGCAACAGGTAGGCGACTACCTGCCCTACCGCCGGCTGCAGCTGACGGTGTACAGCGACAACGCGCCGGCGATTGCGCTGTATGAAAAATACGGCTTCGTGCGCGAGGCCACGTTGCGCGGCGATGGCTTGCGCCATGGCGGCTACCACGACTGCCTGCTGATGGCGCGGGCAGTAAAGCTGTAACAGTCGACGCTACAGCACCGGCCACGGCAGCGCCGCCGGCGGGTTGGCCGCAAGGTAGTCGGCCAGCTGCGCTTGCGGCCAACATTCGCCGTGCGCGGGCGGGCTGCTGAAGCAGAACGACTCGCCATCCAGCGCAAAACTCAGCGCGTAGGCGTGCAGATAGGTGCGGTCGGCAGCGCTGCCGCCGTACAGCGCATCGCCAAGAATCGGCGCGCCCAGCGACTTCATCGCCACCCGCAGCTGGTGGGTCTTGCCGCTGCGCGGGCGCAGCACGAACAGCCGCCGCCCCGGCGCCAGCGAGTGGCTGAAGAACTGGGTAACCGCCGGGTTGGCCTGGCTCTGGCACAGGCGCCAGGCGCCGCCACGGCCCTTTTCCATATCGCCCTTGATCAACCCCTGCTTGCGGTTCGGCCTGGCATCGGACAGCGCCAGGTAGTACTTCTGCACCTCGCGCCCGGCAAAAGCCGCGCCCAGCGCGGCGGCCACGGCCTGGCTGCGCGCCACCACCAGCAAACCGGAGGTGACCTTGTCCAGCCGGTGCACCGGCCACAGCGCCGCGTCCTGCAGGCCATCGCGCAGGATGTCCAGCACGCCGGGCGCATCGTCTTCACGGTGAAAGCCCACGCCCGGCGCCTTGGCGATCACGTAGAAGCGGGGGTCGGTGGCGACGAGTTGGAACATGGGGTAATAGTATTTACTTTTAAGAAATCACAACCGGTGTTCTGGCGCTAGAACAGTAACGACTTGCCCTGAACCCGTTGGCGCGAGCCGGGCAAAATGGTGCGCCCCAGGTTTTAAGACGCCGATCTGTCTGAGTCCCGAGCCGTTAGCGAGGGACGAGTTCGGCGGCGCCTGGGGGGTGCCTTTTTGCACGGGGTTTCGAGCAGCCCCGGGGAGCCGGGGATTGTTATAGGGGGCCGCGGTGGCCCCCTTAACCTGTCCGCCGGGCGGAACCGGCACCAAAATCATCATCCGCAGAGCGGATACAAAACCAAACGCGGTAAACGTTGGGCTTCGCTACGCTCAACCCAAGCTACGAGGTCGGCATTGTCACCATAGAGCGGCCTCAGGGCAAGTGCTCCGGCCAGCACTCGCGCCACTCCAGCTGCAGGTGGTGCAGCTCGGCCTCGCGCAGGCGGTAGCCCAGCTCGGCATAGAAAGCGCGCACCGCCTTGTCGTGGCGGAAGCAGCTGAGGGTGACCTGCTGCCCCGGCCGGCACAGCGCATGCACCGCCGCCATCGCCTGCCGCCCCACGCCCTGGCGGCGGCATTCGGCCAGCACCACGATCAGGTGCAGGTGCAGGCCGTGCGGCTCGCGGGTAAGGCTCAGCAAGGCCTGGTGCTGGCCGTGGCGGCGGAACCAGAACAGGGTGCCGCGGGCGAAGCATTCGGCAAACCGCTGCCGCTGCTCTGCTTCGTCCCAGTCGGCCACCTGCCCCACCACCCGCTGCATACCGTCGCGGTATACCGCGTAGGCGGCGGCTTTGTCCTGCTCCGGTACCGGAAACAGCATGGGTTTGCTCACGGTCCGCTGCGCAAAGGCGATACGGCGTTGAAAACGCCTTCGAAATGCTCATTTACCATGTGTAAATTCCGCTTTCCCAGTCATTTTCGCCTTGCCTCGCACAAGTTCGCGGGATCGTGGCCTGTTCTCAGCCCAGCGCTTCTTCCATCTTGCGCGCCGCCAGCCGCATCTGCTTGCGGATCTCGGCCTCGCGAAAGCGCTTCTTGTGGCTTTCGGTATCCAGCGACAGCGGCGGCACCGCCACTGCCTGGCCGTTGTCGTAGGCCACCATGGTGAAGTAGCAGCTGTTGGTGTGGCGCACGCTGCGCTGCTGGATATTCTCCGCCACCACCTTGATGCCGACTTCCATCGAGGTGCGGCCAACGTGGTTGACGCTGGCGTAGAAGGTAACCATTTCACCAACGTGGATCGGCTGCTTGAACAGCACCTGGTCCACCGACAGCGTTACCACGTAGCAGCCGGCGTAGCGGCTGGCACAGGCGTAGGCCACCTGGTCCAGCAGCTTCAGCAGCACGCCGCCGTGCACGTTGCCGGAGAAGTTGGCCATGTCCGGCGTCATCAGTACCGACATGCTCAGCTCGCGCTGATTCATGCTTTGTTCGCTCATATCCTGCCCTGTCCTTTCTGTTGGGTACCTCGAAATACCCCAGCTTTCGTTGCGATACTGCGTTGCTCACGAAAAATCCCTTCTTGCATATCAGCCATATGCGGCGTCGGGGTTTTTCGTTCGCGCCTTGTCTCGCTTGGAAATCCGGGTTTTTCGAGGCACCCGGTTATATCGCGGCGCCGTGGCCGCCTTACCCGCTATGTTATCGATGACAGCCGCGTACAATGGCGCACTCCACACCACTGCCCGCCGCCATCATGTCTTCTTCCCTGTCACGACTGTTCCAGTATGCCCGCCACTACCGGCGGGACGCCTATCTTGCCAGCCTGTTTTCGGTGTGCAACAAGTTTTTCGATGTGCTGCCCGAGGTGCTGATCGGCGTGGCGGTGGATGTGGTGGTGAGCAAGCAGGCTTCCTTCCTGGCCCGCCTCGGCATCAGCGACACTTTTCATCAGCTGTTGTGGCTGGGTTTGCTCACCGCGCTGATCTGGGGTGGCGAGTCGCTGTTCGAATACCTGTACCAGCTGCGCTGGCGCAATCTGGCGCAGAACCTGCAGCACGATCTGCGGCTGGATGCCTACCGCCACGTGCAGAAACTGCCACTGGCCTATTTCGAGAATAGGAGTACCGGCAATCTGATGTCCATCCTGAACGACGACATCAACCAGATGGAGCGCTTTCTCAACGGCGGCGCCAACAGCATCATCCAGGTGCTGTGCTCCAGTGTGCTGGTGAGCGGGGTGTTCTTCTACCTGGCGCCCAAGCTGGCGGTGATCGCGCTGTTCCCGGTGCCGCTGATCCTGTTCGGCACCTTCTGGTTCCAGCGCCGCATCGCGCCGCGCTATGCCGCGGTGCGCGAGGCTGCCGGCGTGGTGAACGGCCGGCTGAACAACAACCTGCTGGGCATTGCCACCATCAAGGCGTTTACCGCCGAGGAGTTCGAGGCCAGCCATATCCACGAGGCCAGTGCGCGCTACCGTGCGGCCAACGCCAGTGCCATCCGGCTGTCCTCGGCCATCATTCCGGTGATCCGCATGGCGATCCTGGCCGGCTTCGTGGTGACGCTGGTTTACGGCGGCTACCTGGCGCTCTCCGGCGCCATCGGCGTGGGCAGTTATTCGGTACTGGTGTACCTGACGCAGCGCCTGCTGTGGCCGCTTACCGGCCTGGCCGACATCGCCGACCTGTACCAGCGCTCGATGACGGCCATCGACCGCGTGCTGGGCGTGCTGGCCACGCCGCTGGCCATCGACTACCACGGCAAGGCGCTGCCGGCGGCGCAGGTAGCCGGCGAACTGGCGTTCAACAAGCTGTCCTTCGGCTACGGTGCGCAGCAGGTGCTGCATGATGTTTCGCTGCAGGTGCCGTCCGGCCGTACCGTGGCCTTCGTCGGTGCCACCGGCTCCGGCAAGAGCACGCTGATCAAGCTGCTGCTGCGCTTTTACGAGTCGCCGTACGGCAGCATCACGCTGGATGGCCAGGATATCCGCCAGCTGGCGCTGGCCGACCTGCGCCGCGCCATCGGCTATGTCAGCCAGGATGTGTTCCTGACCGACGGCACGGTGGCGGCCAATATCGCCTACGGCGTGCCGCATGCCAGCCGCGAACAGATCATCGCCGCCGCCCGTGCCGCCGAGGCCGACGAGTTCATTACCCGCCTGCCGCAGGGCTACGATACCCCGGTGGGCGAGCGCGGCCAGAAGCTGTCCGGCGGTCAGCGCCAGCGGCTGGCGCTGGCGCGCGCCATCCTGAAAAACCCGAAGATACTGGTGCTGGACGAGGCCACCAGCGCGGTGGACAACGAAACCGAGGCGGCGATCCAGCGTTCGCTGGAGGTGGTGTCGCAGGGTCGCACCACGCTGGTGATCGCCCACCGCCTGTCCACCGTGCGCCACGCCGACTGCATCTACGTGCTGGAACATGGCCGCGTGATGGAAGCCGGCACCCACACGCAACTGCTGGCAGCCGACGGCGGTTACGCCGCGTTGTGGCGGCTGCAGACCGGCGAGCGCAGCCACTAGCGCCAGGGTTGGCCGCAACACCAGGGGCGGGCCCGCCCTTGGTGTTGCCACGCAGGATGGCTATAACGGAATCAGCCCGCATAAGTGGCTGATTCATCATGAATATTTCCGGCATTTCCTCCTACGGAGCCTATGGCACTGCGCTGCGCAGCAGTGAGGGAGATCTGTCGACCATTGCCGACAGCTCGCCAGGCTACAGCGCCAGCGTCAGCCTGAACGGCAAGCTCAGCGACGCGGACAAAACCCTGGTGCGCGAGCTGCAGCAGCGCGACCGCACCGTACGCACCCACGAGCAGGCCCACCTGGCCGCCGCCAGCGGCATCAGCGTCAGCGGCCCCAGCTACGACTTCCAGACCGGCCCGGATGGCCAGCGCTACGCCATCGGCGGCAGCGTCGACATCGACGTCTCGCCGGCACGCACGCCGCAGGAAACCGTCGAAAAAGCCCGCACCATCCAGCGCGCCGCGCTGGCCCCAGCCGAGCCTTCCGGCCCCGACATGGCCGTAGCCGCCCGCGCCCGGCAGATGGAGCTGCAGGCGCTGGCAGAAGAAGCCCAGCAACAGCAGCAGCAAGGCAAGGTCGACCAGACCTACCAGCAAGCCTCCGCCACACCCGCGCCCAACACGCTGGGCAACGCCATCGATACCCGGGCCTGAGCCCCGGCCAGCCACAACACCGCGCCACAAGCACCCGCCATCGATGCTGACACTGATCAAGCATCCATCTTAAATGTTTCAAGTGCCTGGTTTATAATGCCACCATATTCCATTGCGCTAGCCCTGCTGCGCGACTGGCCAGGCCAGCCGGCGCCATGATGTCCCCAGGCCACACGCGGCCGTCACGAGAGAACCACGACATGAAGAAAGCATTCGCCACCGCGGCACTGATCGGCAGCCTGTTTGCCGCCAATGCCCAGGCCATCGGTATCACCTACGACCTGGTTAACGACGGTGTGAAGCACAACACCAATGCTTACGCCGGCATCAACATCGAGCTGGGCAACAAGATGGTGCCGACCCTGGTGCTGGGCGTGTTCGACACCCGAGTCAAACCGAACGGCAATACCGAAGGCGGCAACCTGTCGCTGCAGGTCAACGTGCTGGGCGGCGTGAGCCTGGGCAAGCTGAAGTTGAGCTACCTGAACGGCAAGAACGACCTGCAGGGTGAAATCGGCGGTGGCTACGACCTGTCCAAGCATGCACCGTTTGCCAGCCTGGGCATCAACGTCCCGTACGGCAGCGTCGGCGTAGACGGCTTCTCGCTACACGATCTGGCCCCGTCGCTGACCATCCATTCCCAGGATGAATTCAAGCGACCGGACACACGTTGCCAGCGCGTTGCCGGCATCAGCGGCCAGTATTTCGATGCGCAGTGCACACAAGGTTTGATTTAAACCTGGAACCAAACACCACGCCGGGCCTACGCCCGGCGTTTTTCATGGCGGCACAGCCCTACAGCCAGCGCCGCACCCGGCGGCAGTAGGCCAGGTAATCGTCGCCAAAGCGTGCGGCCAACGCCCGCTCCTCCGGCCGGATCTGGAAGCGGTCTATCCACAGCCCGAACAGCAGCGGCCCGGCCAGCGTCACCCAGTCGCCCAGCCACAGCGCCCAGCCCAGCAGCAGGCACAGCATGCCCAGGTACATCGGGTTGCGGCTGAGACGGTAGAAGCCTTCCAGCACCAGCGTGCTGCTGTTCTGCGGCCTGAGCGGGTTCACCGTGGTGTGGCGGCGGATGAAGCTCAGCACCGCGCTGCCATCCAGCAGCAGCGCCAGCAGCAGCAACGGCCACAGCAGCCAGTGCGCCACCCGCAATACTCCCGGCGGCAAGGCACCCAGCGGCGCATGGCGCTGCAAAGCAAGCATCAACACGGCACACAACAGCCCCACCAGCGGCGGCGGCACCCGGCATTCCAGCCAGCGCATAGATTTACTCCTTGATCGGCCGCGCCAGGCGCAGGCCGTTGAAGATCACCAGCAGGCTCGCCCCCACATCGGCGAACACCGCCATCCACAGGCTGGCCACCCCGGCCAGCGCCAGTACGAAAAACACCAGCTTGATCGCCAGCGCCAGCACGATGTTGGCACGCAGCAGCGCCATGCTGCGACGGGCGTGGGCGAACAGTTGCGGCAGCTTGTCCAGCCGGTCTTCCATCAGCGCCACCTGCGCGGTTTCCAGCGCCACGTCGCTGCCGGCGGCGCCCATGGCGATGCCCAGCTCCGCCTGCGCCATCGCCGGCGCGTCGTTGACGCCGTCGCCCACCATCGCCACCGCGCCATGCCGGCCCAGCGTGCGGATGCTGGCCAGCTTGTCTTCCGGCAGCAGCGCACCGGCGGCATCGGCAATGCCGGCAGCGGCAGCCATGCGCGCCACTTCGGCGGCATGATCGCCGGACAGCACCATCAACCGCATGCCCTGGCGCTGCAGGGCCGCCACCGTTGCCTGCGCTTCCGGGCGCAGACTATCCGCCACCTGCAGCGCGGCCAGCAACTGGCCGTCGCGGCACAGCAGCATGCCGCCACGCTGCGCGTGCTCACCGCCGGCCAGCGCGGCTTCGTTCACGCCCAGCCTTGCGGCCAACCTAGCATTGCCCAGGCCATGGCGCACGCCGCCGATGCTGGCAATCACGCCCTCACCGGCCAGCTCCTGCAACGCTTCGGCTGGCAGCAGCGCAATACCCTGCTTCTGCGCCGCCTGCAGCACCGCGCGCGCCAGCGGGTGGGTGGAGTGCGCCTCCAGGCTGGCGGCCAGCTGCAGCGCGCTGCGCTGATCCAGCGCCGCATCCAGGCAGCGGATGTCGGCCAGTGCCGGCTGGCCGCGCGTCAGCGTGCCGGTTTTATCCAGCGCCACCACCCTCACGCGGGCGGCGGTTTCCAGCGCCGCGCCGCCCTTGATCAGCATGCCGTGACGGGCAGCGGCGGACAGCGCCGACACCAGCGTTACCGGCGTGGCGATCACCAGTGCGCACGGGCAGGCAATCACCAGCAGTACCAGCGCCTGATACAGCGCCTGCTGCCACGGCAGCCAGCCGGCCAGCGGCGCGCCGATGGCGAACAGCACGGCCAGCGCCACCACCAGCGGGGTGTACACCGCGGCGAAACGGTCGATGAAACGCTGGGTGGCGGCCTTGCCGGCCTGCGCGTCGCGCACCCGCTCGATGATGCGTGCCAGCAGGCTGCCATCGGCGCTGGCGGTCACCTGCACCGTGACCAGCCCGGCGCCATTGATGGTGCCGGCAAATACCGTATCGCCCGGCCCCTTGGCCAGCGGCAGGCTTTCGCCGTTGATTGCCGCTTCGTCGAAATCGCTGTGCCCGCTGGCGATGCGCCCGTCCAGCGGCACCCGCTCGCCGGGGCGCACGCGCACCATGCGGCCAACCGTCACGCTGCCGGCCGCCACCTGCTGCCAGCCTTCGCCCTGCTGTACCCAGGCCAGCTCCGGCTTGAGCGCCATCAGCGCGCGCACCGCGGCGCCGGCACGCGCCAGCGACATCGCTTCCAGCCGCTCCGACAGCGCAAACAGGAACAGCACCATTGCTGCCTCCGGCCACTGCCCCAGCAGCATGGCGCCGGCCACTGCCAGGCTCATCAGGAAGTAGATATTGAGGCTGCGGCTTTTCAGCGCGTACCAGCCCTTGCGCGCGGTGCCGTGGCCGCCCAGCAGCATCGATACCGCCGCCAGCGCTACCACCGGCCAGCCGGTTTCCGCCTGGCCGGCAAACACCAGCGCCTCCGCCAGCAGCGCCAGGGCGCCGGAGGCCAGCAGCGGCCAGCGGGCAGGCCGCGCCGGGACGGCAACGTTGGCCGCATCGCGCTGCAGCTCGGCGGCCAGGCCGGTGGTGGCCAGCGCCTGCTGCACGGCGGCCAGGCTGGCGCCCTGCTGATGCACGATCAGCGTGCGTTCGATGTAGTTGAAGTCCAGCTGCAGCACACCAGCCATGCCGTGCAGCGCCTTTTCCACCATGCGCCCCTCGGTGGGGCAATCCATGGCCGGAATCGCCAGCCGCCACGGCAGGCTGCCCGCGGGTGGCGCCGCTGCCGGTATCACGCTGGCGGCCGCGTCGCAGCCGCAGGCATCATGCGTGTGCTCATGCGCAGCGGCAGGCTCGTGCTGGTGGTGATGGTCGTGCTCATGCGCATGGCCGTGTTCATGGCCATGGTGATGCGCATCATCAGGTGCCTGGCCGTGCCGCTGTGGCAGTGGCGATAGCGTTGCGCCGTTCTGGCATGCCCCGTCGTCGTGCTGGCAGCAGTTGCCCATGATTACTCTCCGCAATGATATTGCCCCATTGCAAACCCTGTAGTTACTATAGGGTCAAGCATATTTTCTGGAGACCACGATGCAGATCGGCGAACTGGCAAAAAAGAGCGGCTGCGACGCGGAAACCGTACGCTACTACGAACGCGAGGGCCTGCTGCCAGCCCCGGCGCGCACCGCCAGCGGCTACCGCCGCTACGAGCAGCCGCACCTGGAGCAGCTGGCCTTCATCCGCCACTGCCGCTCGCTGGACATGTCGCTGGCCGACATCCGCCGGCTGCAGGACTACCACCTGCACCCGTCCGCCGCGCCCTGCGACGACATCAACGCGCTGCTGGACGCGCAGATCGGCCGCATCCACCAGCAGATCGCCAGCCTGCAGCGGCTGGAGCAGCAGCTGCTCACCCTGCGTGCGCGCTGCGATGCGCCGCATACCGTGGCCGATTGCGGCATTCTCAAGACGCTGGAAGGCGCCGCCAGCGGCGAAGGCTGCGTCTGCCACGACGCCGACGCGCCGCACTGAACCAGGGCTTGGCCACCCCCGCCCCAGGCTGTATAGTTGCCGCCCTTTGGCCGCATGATCGCGTAAGTCATTAATACATATTAATAATTTTGCGGCATGCGGCCGAATACCGGAAACATTCAACCTGGATTCATCAATGAAGCTGTCCCGCACCTCCCTGCTTGCCATGCTGGCCGTCAGCGGCTGCCTGCTGTTCTCCCCCGCCTCCCGCGCCATCTCGCTGTACTCGCTGTCCGAAAGCGTCAGTGCCAGCGTGGGCAGCATTTCCGACAGCGTGCATGGCTCCTCCAAGGCGCTGCATGTCGCCGCCGGCGACTACAAGGTGGTTGATGTCGCCAGCGCCGACGACAAGCCGGGCCAGGCGCGCCTGACGCTGCAGGCGGCTGGCGATGCGCAGGCCGCGCCGTTCTACCTGTTCGTGCCGCAGGCCGACGCCCGCCAGGCCGCGCTGGCCCGCGGCCAGACCGTTACCGCCAGCCAGCGCGCCTACGGCCTGGACTTCGCCAAGACCGGCGACAGCGCGCCGTTCGCGCTGGTGCTGGATCAGTCCTGGCTGCAGGAGCTGCAACCCAGGGTCGTGTCCTGAGCCGCGACGTGACGCCGCAACTGTTGCGCCGCCTGCTGCTGTTGGCCGCATGGCTGCTGCTGGCGGCCGGCCCGGCGCATGCCGGCTCGCTGCTGTTCTGCGACCGCCCGGCCAGCCAGAGCACGCAGGACAAGGGCCGCCTGCTGCTGTTCGGCGACGCCGTGCGCCAGCTGCTGGCGCAATCCGGCCATGAGGCCGCCATCGTGGCGCGCGCCGGGCTGGACCTGGGGCGCTTCGGCATCCGCTACAGCCATGCCGGCATCAGCCTGAAGCAGAGCCCGAACACGCCGTGGTCGGTGCGTCAGCTGTACTACGCCTGCGACGACGAACAGCCCCACCTCTACGACCAGGGACTGTCCGGCTTCCTGCTCGACAGCCATCAGCAGGCACACGCCTATGTATCGCTGCTGTTGCTGCCGCCACCGGCCGAACAGGCACTGACGGCGGCGGCGCTGGACCGGCAGCAGGCGCTGGCGGTGCTGTCGCCGGACTACAGCGCCAATGCCTATGCCTTTTCCACGCGGTACCAGAACTGCAACCAGTGGCTGGCGGAGCTGCTGGCCAGCGCCTGGGGCCGGCTGCCGGCGGACATGCCGCCGCGCGCGGCGGCGCAGCAGTGGCTGCAGGCGCAGCACTACCAGCCCAGCAATGTGGAAGTGAAATACGGCTTCATGACCTGGGCCGCCAGCCTGCTGCCGCTGCTGCACAACCGCGACCACCCTGCGGCCAACCTGGCGGCGCGCCAGTACCAGGTGAGCCTGCCCGGCGCCATCGACAACTTCGTGCGCCAGCAATGGCCGGGCAGCCAGCGGCTGGAGCTGTGCACCCGCGGCGAGCAACTGGTGATCCACCGCGGCTGGGACAATATCGCCGACGGCTGCGTGCCGGGCGCGCAGGACGAGGTGCGCCAGCTGGGCTGAGGCCATCTCCCGGCAGCAAACAAAAACGGCAGCCCTCGGTTATATGGAGTCGGCTGCCGTTTGTCTGCTTGCGGCCAACGTTGGCCGCAAGGCTTACTTGCGCTCTACCTGCGACACATCGCGCACCGCGCCGGTGTCGGCACTGGTGGTCATGGCGGCGTAGGCGCGCAGCGCCGGGCTTACCACGCGCTCGCGGCCCAGCGGCTTCCACGCGTCGCGGCCACGCGCTTCCATGGCGGCGCGGCGGGCAGCAAGGGTGTCGTCGCTCACCGCCAGATGGATGCGACGGTTGGGGATGTCGATCTCCACGGTGTCGCCCTCTTCCGCCAGGCCGATGGTGCCACCCTCGGCGGCTTCCGGCGAAACGTGGCCGATGGACAGGCCGGAGGTGCCGCCGGAGAAACGGCCGTCGGTGAGCAGCGCGCAAGCCTTGCCCAGGCCCTTGGACTTCAGGTAGCTGGTCGGGTACAGCATTTCCTGCATGCCCGGGCCGCCTTTCGGGCCTTCGTAGCGGATGATCACGATGTCGCCGGCCACTACCTGGTCGGCCAGGATGCTGGCTACCGCGTCGTCCTGGCTTTCGAAGATGCGCGCACGCCCGGTGAACTTGAGGATGGAATCATCCACGCCGGCGGTCTTCACGATACAGCCGCGCTCGGCGATGTTGCCGTACAGCACCGCCAGGCCGCCATCCTGCGAGTAGGCATTGGCCTTGTCGCGGATGCAGCCGTCGGCACGGTCGTTATCCACCGTCGGGTAGCGCATGCTCTGGCTGAAGGCGATGGTGGTAGGCACGCCACCCGGCGCAGCGCGGTAGAAGCGCTGTGCCTCGCTGTCCTCACCGTGGCGCATCACGTCCCAGGCTTCCAGGCCGGCGCCCAGCGTCGGGCTGTGCACGGTGGTCACGTTGCGGTGAATCAGGCCGGCACGGTCCAGCTCGGCCAGGATGGCCACCACGCCGCCGGCGCGGTGCACGTCTTCCATGTGGTACTTCTGCGTGGCCGGCGCCACCTTGGACAGGCAGGGCACGCTGCGCGAGATGCGGTCGATGTCGGTCATCTTGAAATCGACGCCGGCTTCGTTGGCCGCAGCCAGCAGGTGCAGCACTGTGTTGGTGGAGCCGCCCATGGCCACGTCCAGGCTCATGGCGTTCTCGAACGCCTGCTTGGTGGCGATGCTGCGCGGCAGGATGGAGTAGTCCTCCTGCTCGTAGTGGCGCTTGGCCAGCTCCACGATCAGGCGGCCGGCGCGCAGGAACAGCTCCTTGCGGTCGGCGTGGGTGGCCACCAGGCTGCCGTTGCCCGGCAGGCTCAGGCCCAGTGCCTCGGTGAGGCAGTTCATGGAGTTGGCGGTGAACATGCCGGAGCAGGAGCCGCAGGTCGGGCAGGCGGAACGCTCGACGCGGTCCACGTCGGCATCGGACACCGCGCTGTTGGCCGCTTCCACCATGGCATCCACCAGGTCGAGCTTGCGGATGTCGTTGCCCCACTGCACCTTGCCGGCCTCCATCGGGCCGCCGGAAACGAACACCACCGGGATGTTCAGGCGCATGGCAGCCATCAGCATGCCGGGGGTGATCTTGTCGCAGTTGGAGATGCACACCAGCGCGTCGGCACAGTGGGCGTTGACCATGTATTCCACGCTGTCGGCAATCAGGTCGCGGCTGGGCAGGCTGTACAGCATGCCGCCGTGGCCCATGGCGATGCCGTCGTCCACGGCGATGGTGTTGAATTCCTTGGCCACGCCGCCGGCTTTTTCGATCTCGCGCGCCACCAGCTGGCCCATATTGTGCAGATGCACGTGGCCGGGCACGAACTGGGTGAAGCTGTTGGCAATGGCGATGATGGGCTTCTGGAAGTCCTCGTCCTTCATGCCGGTGGCGCGCCACAGCGCGCGGGCGCCCGCCATGTTGCGGCCGGCGGTAGAGGTCTTGGAACGGTACTGGGGCATGGTGAATCCTTAATGTCTCTGAATCTTTGTCCCGCGGCCAATCCGGGCCGCAGCTTGCCTAAACTGTTTGATGCATCCGTGTGCCGGCTTCTGTCGAGCCGCTGGCAGGAACTTCCGGGTGGTGGAAGTTTCTGTACTGCAACAGGCTGTCGGGGTAGCGACGCCATGCTGCCGGACGCTTTACGGGCTCCCCGATAAACACCCGCCTTCCTTGCGATACTGCCTTGCTCGCGAAAACGCTTCCTTGCATATCAAGCATATGCGTCGGCGGCATGTTTCGTTCGCGCCTTGTCTCGCTTAGAAATCGGGGTTTTCGAGGCACCCTTACGTATAATCCGCGTGTATCGTTCCCTTTTACCGCAAACGCACATAACTGACAAATGCTGATCCATCCTCAGTTCGACCCCGTTGCCATCCACTTGGGCCCGCTGGCCGTGCACTGGTACGGCCTGATGTACCTTCTCGGCTTCGTGCTGTTCCTCACCCTGGGCAATTACCGCATCCGCACCCAGCCTGGCGGGGTGTTCAGCCGCAAGGCGCTGGACGATTTCCTGACCTGGGCGGTCATCGGCGTGGTGGTCGGCGGCCGCCTCGGCGAGGTGCTGTTCTACCAGCCCGGCTACTACCTGTCGCACCCGGCCGAGATCCTGATGGTGTGGAAAGGCGGCATGAGTTTTCACGGCGGCTTCATCGGCGTGCTGGTGGCCATGGCACTGTTCGCCCGCAAGCAGGGTGTGAGCTTCTGGCAGATCAGCGATTTCGTCGCGCCGCTGGTGCCCACAGGGTTGGCCGCAGGCCGGCTGGGCAACTTCATCAACGGCGAGTTGTGGGGCCGCCCGGCGCCGGCCGACCTGCCGTGGGCGATGGTGTTCCCGCAGGTGGACCTGCTGCCTCGTCACCCGTCGCAGCTGTACGAGGCACTGCTGGAAGGGCTGACGCTGTTCATCATCCTGTGGCTGTTCTCGGCCAGACGCCGGCCGGTGGGCCAGGTGTCGGCGCTGTTCCTGATCGGTTACGGCAGCTTCCGCTTCATCTCGGAATACTTCCGTACCCCGGATGCCGGCATCTTCGGCCAGTCGGACGTGATCAGCATGGGCCAGTGGCTGAGCCTGCCGATGATCGTCACCGGCGTGGCGCTGTTCGTGTGGTTTGGCAAGCGCGACACCCGCGCCGCCTGACGCACCCTGGTTTACGATCTCGCGGGTCCAGGCCAGGCAAGGCAAAACAAGACGAGACAAGGCGAAAGCGGCGGAGAAAGCAGCGTTTACAAACCGTAAATGCGCGTTTCGACGCCGGTTTCAACGCAGTATCGCCGACGCGCGGCAGGTGCCACCGCTGCGGCCGGCGCACTGGAGGCAACATCATGACTACCCGTCTCTTCCCCCTGCTCGCCGCCCTCCTGCTGGCCGGCTGCGCCCACTACCAGTGGCGCCACCCGGACGGTGCAGAGAACTTCGACACCGACAGCTACCAGTGCAAGCAGGAAGCGGCCAAGGCGTTTCCGCCCGAAGTGCGCAACGTCACCGTCTACCCCGGCCACTTTATCGGCCCCTACTGGCACTGCCCGCCCGGCGCCTTCAATCGCGGCGCCTGCTGGTACAGCCCCGGCTTCTGGGACTGGCCGGAGGTGCAAGCCTACGACATCAACGAAAAGAGCCGCGTCGATCTGTACAACAGCTGCCTGAAGGCGCGCGGCTGGGCCTATATCCGCGTGGATTGATGCCCAGGCAGCTGAAAACACAGCATATTTAGGCTAGAATGCGCGCCGGCGGCTTATCGTCCGCCACCAAACCCACAAATGCAGTCGCAAGGCTGCATTTTTGTTTGGGCGCCGCGCCAGGGTTGGCCGCAAGCGCCCATTGACCGCATGCGGCCTTTTAGAGCCTGTTCATGATCTTTTTGCAGCAAAAAGATCATGAACAGGCTCTTACCGCCTAGCCGAAAGCCTGAACATGAAAGCCAAGATCGCCCTGGCCAGCCTGCTGCTGGCCGTCTCCGCCCTTGCCGGCGCCGCCGAAGCCGTACTGAAGGTTTCCGCCATTCCCGACGAAGCCCCCACCGAACTGCAGCGCAAGTTCGCCCCGCTGGGCAGCTACCTGGAAAAAGAACTGGGCATGAAAGTGCAGTTCGTGCCGGTTACCGACTACGCCGGCGTGGTCACCGCGCTGACTTCCGACCAGATCGACATGGCCTGGCTCGGCGGTTTCACCTTCGTGCAGGCCAGCCAGCGCGGCAAGGTAGTGCCGCTGGTGCAGCGTGCCGAGGACGCCCGCTTCACCGCCAAGTACATCGGCAGCGTGGACGCCGGCATCAAGACCCTGCAGGACCTCAAGGGCAAGCGTTTCGCCTTCGGCGCCGCCTCCTCCACCTCCGGCCACCTGATGCCGCGCTACTTCCTGGAAAAACAGGGCATCCAGCCGGAAAACTTCTTCAAGACCGTGGGCTACTCCGGCGCGCATGACGCCACCGTGGCCTGGGTTGCCTCCGGCAAGGTGGAAGGCGGCGTGCTGAACGCCTCGGTGTGGGACAAGCTGGTGGAAGCCGGCAAGATCGACCAGAGCAAAGTGCGCCTCTTGGGCACCACCCCCACCTTCTACGACTACAACTGGACCGTGCGCGGCAGCATGGACAAGAAGCTGCAGCAGAAAATCCAGGCTGCCTTCCTGAAGCTGGACGCCACCAAGCCTGAGTACAAGGCCATCATGGAGCTGCAACGCGCCAGCAAGTTCATCCCCACCAAGGCCGAGAACTACGAAGGCATCGAAGCCGCCGCCAAGGCTGCCGGCCTGCTGCAATGAGCCTGGCGCTGAGCGAAGCGACCCTGTCGCTGCGCGGCCAGCGCATTCTCGACGGCATCACCCTGCGCCTGGCGCAGGGTGAGCAGGCCGCGCTGATCGGCCCGTCCGGCGCCGGCAAATCCAGCCTGCTGCTGCTGGCCGCCACCCGCTACCGCGCCGACAGCGGCAGCCTGCGGCTGCTGGATGCCGAACCGTGGCAGCTGGACGCCGCCGCGCTGCGCCGCCTGCGCAGCCGCATCGGCAGCGTGTACCAGCACGCGCCGCTGCCGGCGCTGCAACGCGTGGTAACCGCCGTGGGTGCCGGCCGCCTGGGCCGGATCTCGACCTTGGCCGCATTGCGCCGCCTGCTGTGGCCGCAGGACGTGGCCGCCATCCAGGCCGCGCTGGCGCAGGTGCAGCTGGCCGACAAACTGTGGCAGCGCTGCGACCGCCTCTCCGGCGGCCAGCGCCAGCGCGTGGGCATCGCCCGCGCACTGTACCAGGCACCGGAGCTGCTGCTGGCCGACGAGCCGGTATCGGCGCTGGACCCGCGCCTGGCCGACGACACCGTGGCACTGCTGTGCCGCGATGCCGCCGCGCGCAACAGCACCCTGCTGGTGAGCCTGCATTCGGTGGAACTGGCCCTGGCGCACTTCCCGCGCCTGATCGGCCTGCGCGAAGGCAAGGTGATGTTCGACCTGCCGCGCGGCGAAGTCAGCCCGGCGCTACTGGATGCGCTGTACGCCGGCGATACCCCGCCGATTCCGGACGACAGCCCTGCGGCCAACCTTCCGCGGGTAGCGCCATGCTGAACGAGCGAGCCATGCCGGACAGGCCCGGCCACGCGCGCGACCCGGCGCTGGCCGCCCGCCTGGGCTGGCTCATCGCCACCCCGCTGCTGCTGCTGGCCGCCATGGCCTACACCGGCTTCGACCCGCGCCTGCTGCTGGACGCCAACACCCTGGCCACCCTCGGCGGTTTCCTGCGCCAGTTCTTTCCCCCCAGCCACCAGCCGGATTTCCTCGCCAGCCTGCTGCAGCAGACCGTCACCACGCTGGCAGTCGCCAGCCTGGGCACGCTGCTGGCAATGCTGATCGGCCTGCCGGCCGCGCTGCTCACCAGCCGCGCGCTGGACCGCGACGCACTGTGCGGCGATGTGCCATCGCGCCCCTGGCGCCTGCTGCAGGGCAGCCTGCGCGCGCTGATGGTGATACTGCGCGGCGTGCCGGACCTGGTGTGGGCGCTGCTGCTGGTGCGCGCTGCGGGCCTGGGCAGCCTGCCCGGCGTGCTGGCGCTGGGCCTGGCCTACGGCGGCATGCTGGGCAAGGTGTACGCCGAGATTCTGGAAGCGCAGCCGCGCGAGCCGGCCGCCGCGCTGGCCGCCAGCGGCGCCGGTCGGCTGAGCATCTTCACCTGGGCGCTGCTGCCGCAGGCCATGCACGAGCTGATCAGCTACAGCGTGTACCGCTGGGAATGCGCCATCCGCGCTTCGGCAGTGATGGGCTTCGTCGGCGCCGGCGGCCTCGGTCTGCTGCTGGACACCGCCATCCGCATGCTCGATGGCGGCGAAGTGGGTGCGCTGCTGCTGGTATTCGTGCTGCTGGTGGCGCTGACCGAGCTGGTAAGCCGGCTGGCACGCCTGGCGGTGGAAAGCCGCCGTGGCGGCCTGCTGCTGGCTGGCGGCTTTCTGGCGCTGCAGGGAGCCGCGTTGTACTGGCTGTGGCCGCAATGGCAGGGCAGCCCGTTCAATGTCGGCGGCCTGCTGCACTTTGCCGGCGAGCTGCTGCACCTCAACCTGGCGCCGGCCTTCCTGCTGAAAGTGGCCGGCGGCATGCTGGAAACCCTGGCGCAATCGGCACTGGGCACCGCGCTGGCCTTCATCGGCGGCGCGCTGCTGGCGCTGCCGGCCAGCAACCGCGGCCCGCGCTGGCTACGCCTGCCGGTGCGGCTGCTGCTGAACTTCCTGCGCGGCACGCCGGACCTGCTGTGGGGCGCCATCGCCGTGCTGGCGCTGAGCCTGGGCCCGGCCGCCGGCGTGCTGGCGCTGGCGATGCACACCAGCGGCGTGCTGGGCCGGCTGTTCGCCCAGACGCTGGAAAACCTGCCGCCGGAGCCGGAGGCCGCGCTGCTGCTCAGCGGCGCCCCCGCCCCCGCCCGCCTCGCCTACGGCCTGCTGCCGCAGGCGCTGCCGCAGTGGATCGCCTACACGCTGTACCGCTGGGAAAACAATATCCGTATCGCCGCCATCCTCGGCCTGGTAGGCGCCGGCGGCCTGGGCCAGCAGCTGTACCTGGCGATGTCGCTGTTCCAGCTGCGCAACGCCGCCACGCTGATCCTGGCCATGCTGCTGCTGTCCTGGGGCGTGGAATGCCTCAGCCGCTGGCTGCGGCGCGGCCTGGAGTAAGCCCCGGCGCCAACGCCACGGTCAGCTGCTAAAGGTTGGCCGCATGCAAAACAGCCCTGCCGGCTTACGCTGGCAGGGCTGGTTGTCGTTTGGCAATCGCGCTGGCTTATTAGCCGATGCGCATGCCCGGCTCGGCGCCCTCATCCGCATCCAGCAGGAACAGGCCGGTGCCGTCTTCCACGCCGGAGGCGCACACGATCATGCCCTGCGACACGCCAAAGCGCATCTTGCGCTCGGCCAGGTTGGCCACCACGATCACCTTGCGGCCAACCAGCTGTTCCGGCTGCTGGTAGGCGGCGCGGATGCCGGAGAAGATGTTGCGGGTTTCAAAGCCCAGGTCGACGCTGAACTGCAGCAGCTTGTCGGAGCCGTCCACGAAGCTGCAGGCCAGCACCTTGCCCACGCGCAGGTCCAGCTTGGCAAAGTCGTCGATCTTGATGGTGTCGGCCAGCGGCTCGTAGTTGGCCGCAGCGGCCGGTGCTTGTGCTTCCATGCTCTGTTTGTTCGCTTCGATGAGTTTTTCGATCAGCACCGGGTCGATGCGCTGCATCAGGTGCTGGTACGGTTTGATGGTGTGGTTCAGCAGCAGCTGCTGCGCATCGGCCCACTGCAGCGGCGCGATGTCGAGGAACGCTTCCACGCTCTCCGCCAGCTTGGGCAGTACCGGCTTCAGGTACAGGGTGAGCAGGCGGAAGGCGTTGATCAGCACGCTGCACACTTCGTGCAGGCGCGCGTCCTGGCCTTCCTGCTTGGCCAGTTCCCACGGCTTGTTGGCGTCCACGTAGCCGTTGACGATATCGGCAATGGCCATGATCTCGCGCAGCGCCTTGGCGTATTCGCGCGCTTCGAAAGCGGCGGCGATGTTCTCCGCCTCGCCGGCGATATTGCCCAGCAGACGGGTTTCGTCTTCAAGGTTGGCCGCAAGCAGGCCGCCGAAGCGCTTGGTGATGAAGCCGGCAGCGCGGCTGGCGATGTTGACGTATTTGCCCACCACGTCGGAGTTCACCCGCGCCACGAAGTCGGACAGGCTCAGGTCGATGTCTTCGATGCGGCCGTTGAGCTTGCCGGCGATGTAGTAGCGCATCCACTCCGGGTTCAGGCCGCAATCGAGGTAGCTCTTGGCGGTGATGAAGGTGCCGCGCGACTTGGACATCTTCTGGCCGTCCACGGTCAGGAAGCCGTGGGCGAACACACCGGTGGGCGCGCGGTAGCCAGAGTATTTCAGCATGGCCGGCCAGAACAGCGCGTGGAAGTACAGGATGTCCTTGCCGATGAAGTGGTACATCTCGGCGTCGGAATCGGCGCGGAAGTAGTCATCGAAATCGATGCCGCTGCGCTCGCACAGGTTCTTGAAGCTGGCCATGTAGCCGATGGGCGCATCCAGCCACACGTAGAAGTACTTGCCCGGCGCATCCGGAATCTCGAAGCCGAAGTACGGCGCATCACGGCTGATGTCCCAGTCCTGCAGGCCGCCTTCGATCCACTCGTTCATCTTGTTCAGCGACTCGGGCTGCAGGTGCGGCTGGCTCACGCCGTCGGCGCGCACACTGCTGCCGCCGGTCCAGCCCTTGAGGAAGTCCACGCACTCGCCCAGGCGGAAGAAGAAATGCTCGGAGGTCTTCAGCACCGGGGTGGCGCCGGATACCGCCGAGTACGGGTTCTTCAGCTCGGTGGGGTTGTAGGTGGCGCCACACACTTCACAGTTGTCGCCGTACTGGTCCTTGGCGCCGCACTTCGGGCATTCGCCCTTCACGAAGCGGTCCGGCAGGAACATCAGCTTTTCCGGGTCGAACAGCTGCTCGATGGTGCGGCTGACGATCTTGCCGTCGGCCTTCAGCGTCTTGTAGATGTGCTCGGCGAAGTGTTTGTTCTCCGGCGAGTTGGTGCTGTAGTAGTTGTCGTAGCCGATGTGGAAACCGCTGAAGTCGGCCAGGTGCTCGCTCTTCACGCGTTCGATCAGCTGCTCCGGGGTGATGCCCTGCTTTTCCGCCGCCAGCATGATGGGCGCACCGTGGGTGTCGTCGGCGCACACGTAGTGGCAGTCATGACCACGCATCTTCTGGAAGCGCACCCAGACGTCGGTCTGGATGTGTTCGAGCATGTGACCAAGGTGGATGGCGCCGTTGGCATACGGCAGCGCGCTGGTTACCAGAATCTTGCGTTTGCTGGGTTTGGTCATGGGTGCATCCCGGTTGGTATTCTGAAACGGTCGATTATAGCGGCCAAGCCTGCCCTTACCCACCCCCTTTTTGCCTGGCTGCGGGGGCAGCAAAACGGCTGCTGGTCGCGAAGGGTTGGCCGCAAGAATGCGGCCAACTCATGTACTTAGATGCCCTGTGGCAGCAGGTCCGGGTCGCTGCGCTCGGCCATGGCCAGCTTCACCTGCGGCCGCGCCAGCAGCACGAAAGCGCTGGAGAACAGCAGTGCCATGGCGGCAAAACCCGGCAGGCCGGCCGTCAGGTAGGCCCAGCGGAACAGCTCGATGCCCAGCGCGTAGCCGGCCATCGACAGCATGCTCATGCCGGCGGACACAATGCCCTTGGCCTGGATGCTGGCGGTGAGCGCAAAGCGGTACAGCACGGCAAAGGACAGCCCCTCGCCCAGCGCCATCAGCGACATGCCCAGCGCCAGGTACACGTGGCGGTTGGTCGCAAACACCACGCTGCCCAGCATCAGCAGCAGGCCGGCCAGCAGCGGCCACATGCCCACCAGCACCGAGCGGCCCAGCGGCCAGCGTTCGGCCAGCAGCGCCAGCAGCAGGTTGCCGCCGATCAGGCCGGCGAATACCGGAATCTGCCACAGGCCGTACTGCAGCGCGGACAGGCCCATGTCTTCCACCAGCAGCACCGGCGACAGCGCGATCCACGCCATCAGCGGCATGGCCAGCAGCGGAATGCACAGCGCGGCGCGCACGAAGCGGCCATGGCGCAGCAGACGCGAGTAGCCCTGCCACAGCGCGCGCGGCGTCAGCTTGACCTCGGCCGAAGGCTGGCGGGTTTCCGGCATCTTCCAGCACAAGCCCAGCAGCGCGATGAAGGAGAACAGTGCGATCAGCAGGAAGCCGGTGCGCCACGGCGCCAGCGTCACCAGCGCGGCGCCGGCCAGCGGGCCGGCCAGCGGCGCGATCAGCGCCACATTGGCCATCAGCGCGGTAACGCGCACCGCGGTGGTTTCGGCATAGGCTTCCTGGATGGCGGCGTAGCCGACGGCATTGATGAAGCACAGCCCGAAGCCCTGCAGCACGCGCAGCAGCATATAGCTGTGGATATCGTTCACCAGGTAGGTGGCCAGGCAGCTGGCGGTAAACCACATCACCCCGCCCAGCAGCACCGGGCGGCGGCCGAAGCGGTCGGACAGCGGGCCGGTAAGCCAGGGCAGCAGCGCGCCGCCCAGCAGATAGGCGGTCATCGACAGCGGCACCCAGGAGGTATCGACGCCGAATTCCTGCACCACTTGCAGCATGGCCGGCTGCGCCATGTCATTGCCGATGTAGACGGCGAACTCGAACAGCACCAGCGCCAGCGGGAACAGCAGCGTGGTGAGGTTGAGGCGGGAAATCTTGTCTTGCTGATTCAAACGGAAACCTCGAACGCGTCGCGAAACAAAACACCGTTTCGTACGAAAAAAGGGGTGGATTCTACGCGAAATCAGCCAGTTATCCAAGCAACACCGCCCGGAGCGCCGCCGCCGGCGCACAGCGGCTGCGCTTTGGGCTATCATTTCCGCCAACACGCCGGCTCGTACCGGGCGGCAAATCCGACTAAAATGCTCGGCTATCCAATCAGGTCTCCACTGCTATGTTCTCCCGACTAGGCAAACTGTTCGGCGCCGGCGCCGACGACTCCGCACGGAACCCCACCATGACCCCGACCCACAGCGACGACGACATCCTGACCGCACTCGGCAGCCTCATCGACCCCGACACCGGCAAACCCTACCGCCACGCCAAGGGCGTGAGCATTGCCGCCAACGATGCGCAGCAGCTGGTAGTGAACGTCACCCTGCCCTACCCGGCGCAGAGCCGCTTTGCCGCCATCCGCAGCGAATTCCTGGCCGCGCTGGCGCCGTTCGCCGACGGCCGCCAGCCGCAGGTGAACGTGGCCAGCCAGATCACCAGCCACGCGGTACAGCGTGGCCTGTCGCCGCTGCCCGGGGTGAAGAACATCATCGCCGTGTCGTCCGGCAAGGGCGGCGTGGGCAAATCCACCACTGCGGCCAACCTGGCGCTGGCCCTGGCGGCCGAAGGCGCCCGCGTCGGCATTCTGGATGCCGACATCTACGGCCCGTCGCAGCCCTTGATGATGGGCCAGCAGGGCCACAAGCCGGAGTCGGACAACGGCAAACTGCTGCCGCTCATCGCCCATGGCGTGCAGACCATGTCCATCGGCTACCTGGTGGACGAGGATCAGGCCATGGTGTGGCGCGGCCCGATGGTGAGCCAGGCGCTGCAGCAGCTGCTGAACGACACGCTGTGGGACAACCTTGATTACCTGGTGATCGACATGCCGCCGGGCACCGGCGACGTGCAGCTGACGCTGTCGCAGAAGGTGCCGGTAACCGGCGCCATCATCGTCACCACGCCGCAGGACATCGCGCTCCTGGACGCCAAGAAGGGCCTGAAGATGTTCGAGAAGGTGGGCGTGCCGGTGCTGGGCATCGTCGAGAACATGGCCATGCACGTGTGCAGCAACTGCGGCCACGAGGAACACATCTTCGGCCACGGCGGTGCCGAGCGCATGGCCGAGCAGTACGGCGTGCCGGTGCTGGGCTCGCTGCCGCTGGACCTGTCCATCCGCCTGGCTACCGACGAAGGCAAGCCGACGGTGGTGGCCGAGCCGGGCGGCAAGTTGGCCGCACGCTACCAGGACATCGCCCGCAAGCTGGCGGTGAAGGTGGGCGAGAAGGCACGCGACTTCTCCAGCAAGATCCCCAAGATCGTGATCCAGAACAACTGAGCGGGCTGCGCATGATCGGCATGTTCGATTCCGGCCTCGGCGGCCTGTCGGTGTGGCGGCAACTGGTGCGCACGCTGCCGCACGAGTCGGTGCTGTACCTGGCCGACCAGGGCTATTGCCCGTACGGCGAGCGCAGCCAGGCGCAGATCATCGCCCGCGCCGAGGTGATTACCGACTACCTGCTGGCGCAGGGCGCCACCCTGCTGCTAATTGCCTGCAACACCGCCACCAGCGCGGCGGTGCGCCACCTGCGCGCCCGCTACCCCCAGCTGCCGATTGTCGGCATGGAGCCGGCGATCAAGCCCGCGGTGCAGGCCACGCAAAGCGGCCGCGTCGGCGTGCTGGCCACCCGCGCCACGCTGGCCGGCAGCAAGTTCCGCGAGCTGGCCGAGCAGTTCCGCCAGCAGGCGCAGATCGTGTGCCAGCCGGGCGAAGGCTTCGTGGAGCTGGTGGAAAGCGGTGAGCTGGCCAGCCAGCAGGCACGCGACACGGTAAGCCAGTCGCTGGCGCCGCTGCTGGCCGCCGGCGTGGATCACGTGGTGCTGGGCTGTACCCACTACCCGTTCCTGGCGCCGCTGCTGCGCGACCTGCTGCCAGCGCACATCGACCTGATCGACCCCAGCGACGCAGTGGTACGCCAGACCGCGCGCCTGCTGACACAACACCAGCTGGCCGCGCCGGCGGATGCAGCGGCGGCCTATCGTTTTGTCAGCACCGGCGATACCGGCTGCATGCAGACCTTCATGCGCCAGATCCTGGGCCGCGACGACGCGGTGGAGTATTTGCCGCTGGCGGGTTAAGTCTCGTAGCCGAACAAAAAAAAACATGCGGCCAACCCGTAAAGGTTGGCCGCATGTTTTTTTGTCACTGTGCAGCCCGGATAAGCGGCGACACAGCAGGGCGAAAGCCCGGTGTTGCCGGGCGTTCCGCCATGCCGCAGCTACCTCGCCACATGATGGCGGAACGCCCGCTTTGCGGGCTTCCGCCCTACCATTAGCCCGCCGCCTGCAGCGCCTGCTCCACGTCGGCCCAGATATCGTCGATATGCTCGATGCCGATCGACAGCCGCACCATCTCCGGGCGCACGCCGGCGCGCAGTTGCTCTTCCGGCGACAGCTGGCGGTGGGTGGTGGAGGCCGGGTGGCAGGCCAGGCTCTTGGCGTCGCCAATGTTCACCAGCCGGGTAACCAGCTGCAGCGCGTCGATGAAGCGGCCACCGGCCGCCTCGCCGCCCTTGATGCCGAAGGACAGGATGCCGGAGGCGCGGCCGCCCAGGTATTTGTCCACCAGCGGGCGGCTTGGGTGGCCTTCCAGCGCGGCGTATTCCACCCACTCCACCGCCGGGTGTGCGGCCAACCTTTGTGCCACGGTCAGGGTGTTGTCGCAGATGCGGTCCATGCGCAGCGCCAGGGTTTCGATGCCCTGCAGGATCTGGTGCGAGTTGAACGGCGAGATGGCAGCGCCCATATTGCGCAGCGGCACCACGCGGGCACGGGCGATGTAGGCGGCGGCGCCCAGCACTTCCACGTAGTTGACGCCGTGGTAGCTCACGTCCGGGGTGTTCAGACGCACGAAACGCTCTTTGTGCTCGCCCCACGGGAACTTGCCGGAATCGACGATGATGCCGCCGATGCTGCCACCGTGGCCGCCCATGTACTTGGTGAGGCTGTGCACCACGATGTCGGCGCCGTGCTCGAACGGCCGGCACAGGTAGGGCGAGGGCACGGTGTTGTCGACGATCAGCGGCAGGCCGTGGCGATGCGCTTCCTCGGCGAAGGCGCCGAAGTCCACCACATTGCCCAGCGGGTTGCCGATGGATTCGCAGAATACCGCCTTGGTGCGCGCATCCACCTTGCCGGCAATCGCCTGCGGCTCGCGCGGGTCGATGAAGCGCACCTCGATGCCCAGCTGCGGGAAGGTGTGCGCGAACAGGTTGTAGGTACCGCCGTACAGCGTGCTGGTGGCGATGATGTTGTCGCCGGCCTCGGCAATGGTCTGGATGGCGTAGGTGATGGCCGCCATGCCGGAAGCCACCGCCAGCGCGCCGATGCCGCCTTCCAGCTCGGCCACGCGCTGCTCCAGCACCGCGGTGGTGGGGTTCATGATGCGGGTGTAGATATTGCCCTGCACCTTGAGGTCGAACAGGTCGGCGCCGTGCTGGGTGCTGTCGAAGGCGTAGCTGGTGGTCTGATACAGCGGCACCGCCACTGCCTTGGTGGTCGGATCCGGGCTGTAGCCGCCATGTACGGCAATGGTTTCCAGTTTAAACGACTTATTATTGCTCATCTCAAGTTGTCCCTATATGTTGTATTGCAGACGCTGCTGGCGGAAAATGCTGCCGCTGCTACCTTACCGTGCCGGCGTCTCAGGACAAACCCATAAAATTGCATAACTTGATCAAGATCCTGCCGATTAACCGGCTTCGGCCCGTTCGCGGGCGAATCGCCACACCGTCGGCTATGCTGCAGTAGCCCGCCTACCAGCCCATCACAATGCCCCTGCCCCGTTTTCTTGCTTCCCGCTCACCCAGCAGCAAGCTGTTCTGGCTGCTGCTGTTGCTGCTGGCCATGCTGGCCGGCATCGTGCTGTTCTATCACCAGGCCAACCAGCGGCTGGTCAATGATCTGCGTAATACCAACCGCATTCATGCGGCCAACCTGCACGTCAGCAGCGATATCCTCGGCCTGCTGGGCACGCTGCAGAACCAGCTCAGCCAGCTGGTGGAAGACGACCGCGACGGCAAGCTCGACTACCAGGAACTGAATCGCCGCATGGCCGGCATCGAGGCACGGCTGGCGCAGCTGCAGCAACTGCCCAAGGAGCTGCTGCCGCCACCGGCGCAGCAGCCCAATGCGCAGCAGATCGTGATGCTGCAACGCGAAATCGCGCGCAATCTCGACAGCTTCGAACTGCAGGCCAGCGGCCTGCTGCTGCTGGTGCGCTCCGATACCCAGCATGCGCGGCAGCAGGCGATCCTGATCACCCGCCAGGTGCGCGACGACCTTGAGCAGCTGTCGGACCTGGTGCAGCTGCAGGAACAGGCCACGCAGCAGGCGTTCGACAGCTACCTGGCCGCCTCCAGCAGCCGCTTCCGGCTGGTGGAAATCCCGCTGTTGTCGCTGGTGCTGTGCATCGTGCTGCTGATGATGCGCACCTTCCACCGCATCGGCAGCCAGATGCGGCACACCGAGCGCGCGCTGCGCCAGCTGAGCGCCGGCAACACCGCCATCGAGCTGCCAAGCAGGAACGACAGCAGCTTCCAGCCCATCGTCACCGCGCTGCAACGCTTCCGGCAGTCGCTGGAAGACAACCAGCAGACCCAGCAGCAACTGGAACAGCAGGTGCAGGACCGCACCGCCCACCTGCAGACGGCCAACCAGCAGCTGGCCGACGAGATTGCCCAGCGCCGCGAGGCGGAAAAACACCGCCGCCTGTTCGAGATCGTGTTCCGCAACACCGACAACGCGGTGCTGATCACCACCCCGGACAGCCTGATCATCACCGCCAACCAGGCTTATCTGCAGATGACCGGCCGCTCGCTGGAGGAACTGGTGGGCAAGCGCCCGCCGATCTCCAGCTCCGGCCACCACGCCGGCGAGTTCTACCAGCGGCTGTGGCACGAGCTGTCGCACCGCGGCCGCTGGCAGGGCGAGATCGTCAACCGCCACGTGGATGGCGCCCTGGTACACGCGCTGCTCACCATCAACGCCGTCTACGACGCCGACGGCACGCTCACCCACTACGTGGGCATCCTCTCCGACATCACCCAGATGAAGGCGGCGGAAAACCAGCTGCGGCGCATGGCCTATTTCGACCCACTCACCGCGCTGCCCAACCGCGTGATGCTGAAAAACCGGCTGGAACACGAAATCGAGATCGCCCGCGAAGCCAAGAAGGGCTTTGCCGTGGTGATGCTGGACCTGGACCGCTTCAAATTCGTCAACGACACCATGGGCCACAAGGCCGGTGACGAGCTGTTGATGGACGTGGCCGAGCGCCTGCGCGGCACGGTGAAGATAGAAGACACGGTGGCACGGCTGTCCGGCGACGAGTTCTGCCTGATCCTGCGCGACGGCAACCCCAGCCAGCTGGCACTGAGCTGCGAAGCCATCCTGCAGGTGCTGAACCTGCCGTTCCGCCTGTCCGAGCGCGATGCCGAAATCGGCGCCAGCCTGGGCATCGCCATGTTCCCCACCGACGGCGAAGACGTCATCACCCTGCTCAAGCATGCCGATGCCGCCATGTACCAGTCCAAATCGCTGGGGCGCAACCGCTACAGCTTCTTCGAGCCGGCGCTGGGGGCAAAACTGCACGACGAAATGGAGCTGTTCACCCAGCTGCGCGCCGCGGTGAAGCAGCGCGCCTTCACCCTGTTCTACCAGCCCATCATCCCGCTGCAGCCCGAGCTGCCGGGCTATGCCGAGGCGCTGCTACGTTGGCCGCAAGGCGGCAGCCATGCGTCGCCCGGGGTGTTCATTCCGTTTGCCGAAAACCACGGCCTGATCGACGCCATCGGCGACTTCGTGCTGGACAGCGCCTGCGATTTCATCGCCCGCAGCCAGGGGGCCGGCAGCGAGCGCATCGTCAGCATCAACCTGTCCGCCAAGCAGCTGGCGCAGGGCGATCTCACCGGCAAGCTGGCCCGCCAGGTGGCCGCCTACGGCATCGCCCCGGCCAGCATCGAACTGGAGCTGACCGAGTCGTCGCTGATCCAGGATCTGGCAGCCATCGGCGATATCCTGCAGCAGCTGCGCGAAGCCGGTTTCCGCATCGCCATCGACGACTTTGGCGCCGGCTATTCCTCGCTCAACTACCTGGTGGAATTGCCGGTGGACAAGGTGAAGATCGACCAGCGCTTCATCGGCGGCCTGGCCGACAGCCCGCGCAACCAGGCAGTGGTGGCGGCCATTCTGGAGCTGGCGCGCGCCATCGGCGTGCAGACTGTGGCCGAAGGGGTGGAAACCGCCGAGCAGCTTGCCTTCCTGCGCGCGCACGGCTGCCACTACGCGCAGGGTTACTACTTTGCCCGCCCGATGGCGGAGGCGGACTACCGGGCATTCGTGCCGCCGGCAGGCTGAAACGACAACGCCCCGCACAGGGCGGGGCGTTTCAAGCTGGCCTGGCTGCCGCTCAGGCTTCCTGCTTGACCGCTGGCGGAGACGGCGGCGCGATCACCAGCACCTTGTCCACGCGGGTGCGGTCCATGTCCACCACCTCGAAGCTGAAACCGCTCCATTCCACCTTGTCGGCCGGCGCCGGCACCTTGCCTAGCATGAACATCACGAAGCCGCCCAGGGTCTGGAAGTCGCCGGACTCCTCGCCTTCGATGCTGTCCAGGTCGAAGTGCTCCTTGAAGTCGTCCAGCGCCATCATGCCGTCCACCAGCCAGCTGCCGTCCTCGCGCTGCACGATTTCCTGATCGGTATCGGACACATCGGTGGGCAGGTCGCCGACAATGGCCTCCAGCACGTCGTTGATCGACACCAGGCCTTCGATCTCGCCGTACTCGTCCACCACCAGCGCGGTGTGGTTGCGGGTACGCTTGAACTGCTCCAGCAGCTGCATCGGGGTAATCGCCTCCGGCACGTACAAGGGCGGCTTCACCAGCCCTTCCAGCGTCACCGACTTGTCTTCCAGCAGGCGGTGCAGCAGGTCCTTGGCCTGCACGAAGCCCAGCACGTTCTCGAAGCCGCCCTTCACCACCGGGTAGCGGGTGAACACGCTGCCGCGCACGATGCGCAGGTTTTCCTCGATCGGGTCTTCCACGTCCAGCACCACGATGTCCTTGCGCGGCGACATGATGGCGACCACCTTCTTTTCATCCAGGCTGAAGATGTTCTCCACCAGTTCCTGCTCGGCGCGCTCGAAGATGCCCTCCTCGGCGCCCTGCTCCATCAGCACCTTGATTTCCTCTTCGGTGATGGACGGATCGGTGTTCTTCTTCACCCCCAGCACGCGCATCACCGCCTCGGTGGACAGGCTCAGCAGGCGTACCAGCGGCGCGGTGGCGCGGGCCAGCATCAGCATCGGGCGGGCAAGGATGGAAGCGAGGATTTCCGGGTTCTGCATGCCCACGCGCTTGGGCACCAGCTCGCCGATGATCAGCGAGAAATAGGTGATACCGATCACGGTAACCACCAGCGAAATCGGTTTGGCCAGGCTGGCCAGCAGCGGCACGTTTTCCAGGTAGCCGCGCACGTGCTCGGAAATGGCGGCCTCGCCGAAGGCACCGGTCAGGATGCCGATCAGGGTGATGCCGATCTGGATGGTGGAAAGAAAGCGGGTGGGCTCTTCGGCGAGCTTGAGCGCGGCAGCGGCGCCGCGGTTGCCCTCGTCTGCCCATTGCTGCAGGCGAACCTTGCGCGAAGAGACGATGGCGATTTCGGTCATGGCAAAAATGCCGTTCAACAGGAACAGGACAATGACTATGAGTACGTCCATTGGAGCGGGAAACCCCCTCGATATGCAGAAGCCGACATTCTACATGCCCGCTGCAAATACACCAGTCATGCACTTTGCCGCGGCATGCAGTTCAGATTCTGTCTATAGCCGAGCATGGCCCCGCCTGTGGCAGTTTCCACACCCCCGGCAGCAAAAAAACAGCCCCGTGCCAGGGCAGCGGGGCGGGTAAGGTGCAAACAGGAGAATCGGGGCGGCTACGCGCTTGCAGCATCAGTGTGGCGTACCGCCACCTGCATATCGATTTCCACGGCGGCATTCTTGGGCAGTTGATACACCCCCAGCGAGGTACGGGTATGCACACCGGCCTCCCCCAGCACGCGGTACAACACTTCGGAAGCCGCATTGGCCACCTCGCTCTGGCGGCTGAAGCCGGCGGCGCTCTGCACATACACATTCATGCGCAGCACCCGTGCCACAGGCTGCAGGGACCCCAGTGTCTGCTGCAGCAGAATCAGGCAGCGCAAGGCGCTGATGCGCGCCGCATGGCAGGCTGCCTCTTCGCTGCAGTCGTCGCCCACCTTCCCGGTGACTACCACCGTGTCCCCCACCCGCGGCACCTGGCCACTGATGAAGACTTCGTTGTCATAGCGCAGCACCGGTGTGTACTGGCCGCCGATCTTCAGTGTTTCGGCCGGGTCCAGCCCGACTTCCGCGCAATATGCGGCCAACGTTTGCTGTTGTGACATATCCCTCCCCATTAAACAGTTCGCGGCAGCGGCTCCACCCGGCGCAGCTGCCAGGTAAGCCACAGGCACAGCGCCAGCAGCGCGGCGATCAGGCCGGCCACACCCAGCCAGCCGTCCAGCCGCCACATCAGGCCGGAGCCGGAGCCGATCAGTGCCGAGCCCACGTAGTATGAGGTGAGATAGAACGCCGAGGCCAGGCCGCGAGCGTGGCTGGCCCTGCGGCCAACCCAGCTGGCCGCCACCGCGTGGGCGGCAAAGAAGCCGAAGGTGAACAGGCCGACGCCGATCACCACCAGCCACAGGCTGTTGGCCAGCGTCAGCGCCAGTGCCGGCAGCATCAGCGCCACCATCTTCCACAGCACCTCGCGGCGGCCCAGGCGGTCGGCCATGCGCCCGGCAATGGTCGAGGCGGCCATGCCCACCACGTACAGCAGGAAGATCAGGCCGATCACACTCTGGCTCAGCGAGAACGGCGCTGCCTGCAGGCGGAAACCCAGGTAGTTGTACAGGCTGACAAAGCCGCCCATCAGCATGAAACCCAGCACGAACAGCCGCGCCAGCCCGGCATCGCGCCAGTGGCTGCGGCTGTCGGCCAGCACGCTGGCCAGCGATACCGGCCGCGGCACGAAGCGGCGCGATTCCGGCAGCAGTTTCCAGAACAGCAAGGCGGTCAGCGTGCCCAGCACTGCCTGCGCCAGCATGCCGTTCTGCAGCCCGGCGGCATCGGCCACCACCGCGGCCAGGTAGCGGCCGCTCATGCCGCCCAGCGCATTGCCGGCGATATACAGCCCCACCGAACGCCCCAGCGACTCCGGCTCCAGCTCCTCCGACAGATAGGACAGCGCCAGCGCCGGCAGGCCGGCCATCACCACGCCGAACAGCCCGCGCCACAGCAGCAGCCAGCCGTAGCTGTTGCTGAATGCCGCAAACCACGACAGCAGCACGCCCAGGAACAGCGACACCACCATCATGCGGGTGCGGCCGAAGCGTTCCGCCAGCAGGCTGGCCGGAATCAGCATCAGCGCCATCGGCAGCGTGGCCACCGACAGCACGCCGCTGGAAGCCGCCGGCGACAGGCCGTAGTGCGCAGCCAGCATCGGCATCAGCGGCTGCACGCCGTACAGCAGGGAGAAGGTGGCAAAGCCACCGGTGGCGGCAGCCCAGGTGGCGCGCCACCAGGCGCTGGAGCCACCGGAGTGCGGTTGGGCGGAAAGGTTGGCCGCAGGGGCGGCACAGCTGGCAGTAGACATCGCGTCTCGGTCTGGTGCAGTGGGTACCTTGCCAGACTAGGCTCGCCAGATGGCAACGTCCAATATATATTTACTTGGCAATTAAGACGAAATTCATATCAATCAGGATTACCCCATGGAACTGCGTCACCTGCGCTACTTCGTTGCCGTGGCCGAAGAGCTGCACTTCACCCGTGCCGCCGAACGGCTGCACATCGCCCAGCCGCCGCTGAGCCAGCAGATCCGTGCACTGGAGCAGGAACTGGGCGTGCAGCTGCTGGAGCGCCACCAGCGCGCGGTGCGGCTCACCGCCGCCGGCGAGCGCTTTCTGCAACGCGCCCGCGCGCTGCTGGCCGACAGCCGCCAGGCCGCCGACGAAGCGCGGCGCGTGGCGCGCGGCGAGCTGGGCGAGCTGCGCATCGGCTTCACTTCCTCGCTGCCGCTGATGTCGGTGCTGCCGGCCACCCTGTTGCAGTTCCGCCAGGCGCGGCCGGATGTCACCCTGCACTTTCACGAGCTGTTCACCCGCGAGCAGTTCCAGCAGCTGCGCCAGCGCAAGCTGGACGTGGGTGTGGTGCGCTTCAACCGCGACGAGGACACCCCGGGGCTGGAAGTGCGCGCAGTGCGCCGCGACCGGCTGTGCGTGGTGCTGCCGGCCGGCCACCCGTTGGCCGCACGCGATGCGCTGCGCATCGCCGAGCTGGCCGCCGAACGGGTGATAGGCTACCCGGCCGGCAACGGCAACTGGCTGAACAATCGCCTGCACAGCCTGGCGCGGCAGAACGGCTTCGAATGGCAGGTGCACCAGCTGGCCGGCGAAGCCACCACCCAGATCGGCCTGGTGGCCGCCGGCCTCGGCATCGCCGTGCTGCCGGCGCCGCTGCAGTGCGTGCAGCTGCCGCAGATACGCTATGTGCCGCTTACCGACGAGGATGCCTACATGACACTGGCGGTGGCGTGGCGAAGCGGGGACAATTCTCCGCTGGTCGCCGCCTTCGTCAGCACGCTGCTGGCGGTGGGACAACAGGCTCCGTAAGGCACGAGACAACACAGAACAAAAGGAAACACCATGCGCACCTGGCTGATGGAGGCCGTCCGCAAGATCGAGGCCGATTTCAACCGCTCCAGCGACACCCACCTGATTCCGCTGCAGATCCCCGGCGCGCCGGGCATCCAGCTGTATTTCAAGGACGAATCCACCCACCCCACCGGCAGCCTGAAACACCGGCTGGCGCGCTCGCTGTTCCTGTACGCGCTGTCCAACGGCTGGATCCGCGAAGGCACCCCGGTAATCGAGGCCTCCAGCGGCAGCACCGCGGTGTCGGAAGCCTACTTCGCCCGCCTGCTGGGCCTGCCCTTCATCGCGGTGATGCCGGCCAGCACCTCCAGCGAGAAGGTCCGCGCCATTGAGTTCTACGGCGGCCGCTGCCACCTGGTGAACGACCCGGCCACCATCTACGACGAATCCATGCGCCTGGCGCGCGAACTGAACGGCCACTACATGGACCAGTTCACCTACGCCGAGCGCGCCACCGACTGGCGCGGCAACAACAATATCGCCGACACCATCTTCAAACAGATGCAGCTGGAACCCCACCCGGAGCCCACCTGGATCATCAACGGCGCCGGCACCGGCGGCACCAGCGCCACCATCGGCCGCTACGTGCGCTACCAGCAGAAAAACACCAAGGTATGCGTGGTGGACCCGGAAAACTCGGCGTTCTACACCAGCTATGAAAGCGGCGACGCCGACTGCACCTGCGAAGGCGGCTCCGGGGTGGAAGGCATCGGCCGCCCGCGGGTGGAGCCGTCGTTCATCCCCAGCGTGATCGACCGCATGATCCGCGTGCCCAACGTGGCCAGCTACGCCGCCATCCACTTCCTGGAAGAAGTGCTGGGCCGCAAGTGCGGCGGCTCCACCGGCACCAACTTCTACGGCGTGTGCGTGCTGATGGACGAGATGCTGCGCCGTGGCGAGAGCGGCAGCATCGTCACCCTGATCTGCGACGACGGCAACCGCTACCTGAACAGCTACTACGACGCCGGCTGGCTGGCCGCCGGCGGCTACGACATTCAGCCGTGGCTGCAGCGCTACCGCCAGTTCTTCGACCACGGCCAGTGGCAGGGCTGAGCGCCACGGGCGGCAAACCGGTCTAACGGGGGCCTAGAAACCCTGATTTCCAAGCAACACAGTATCGCGACGCAAGCGGGAGTTTTTCGAAGTTCCCAACGGTGTGCCGCCAGCGCGAATGCCTGTAGCATGGACAGTGGCTGGCAGCCCGGGCATCGCCCCACCCGGGCCAGCCGCCGCCTGTCGAGGATGAGGAATGCTGCGCCGTCTGCTTGCCACGCTATGCCTGTTCGCTTGCCTGCTTACGGCGTCTGCCCTGGCGCAGACGCCACAGCTGCGTGTCGCCATCGACGCCAACAATCCGCCCTTCATGTACGCCGACAGCAGCGGCCGCCCGGCCGGCATCTACGCCAAGCAGCTGCAAACGCTGGCACGCCGCAGCGGCATTGTCATCAGCGTCGAAGCCATGCCGTGGAAACGCGCGCTGGCCTACCTGGCGCTGGGCACCCACGGCGTGGCCGGCATCTACAGCAACCCGGAGCGGCAAAAGCGCTATCTCTACAGCCAGCCGCTGTACAACGAGGTGCTGGCGGTGTACGGCCGCAAGGCGGACCACCGCGCGCGCTACAGCGATGTCAGCACCTTCGGCGGCCTGCGCGTGGGCGTGTTGTCCGGCTGGTTCTATTCCGAGGCGTTCAGCCATGCGCGTGCGCAGGGCTGGCTGCAGGCCGACGAGGCCAGCCGTGATGCGCAGAACGTGGAAAAACTCAGGCTGGGCCGGCTGGACTACCTGATCGGCATTCGCGAAAGCATCGCGCCGCTGATGGGCGACCAGCTGGAAGAACTGGGCGTCTTCTCCGTCAACCACACCTACCTGGCGCTGCCACGCACTGCGGCCAACCAGCAGCTGTTGCTGCGCATCAACCAGGCGCTGACGCCCCCGTAAGCGCCGCTCCACCGCCCGCCGTCACCAAGCACACACAAGCTTAATAATCCTTAGCAGCATTCAACTAGGGATAGTCGCCCGCTTCGCTTATGCTCGTAGTGCCTGCGCCATCGGTTGTGCAGTCCGCCTGCCAGGCGGCCGCGCTGCCGGGCATGGCGGCAACAAGCGGCACCCTTGCTGTCGCCACCCCACCCGCCAACCCGGTTTACAGTCACTGCCCCGCTCGCCAGGCACCAGATAACTCGACATGCCCATCCCACCGGTGGTGCATGCCTGTACGGAGAAGAAGCATGAAAGCCCTGTTGTTTGCCCTGATTGCCGCCGGCAGCCTGTCCGCCTGTGTGGTGGAACCCGCTCGGGTACAACTGCGCTCACCCGTCGTGCTGGAACCACCACGCATCGTGCTGCCGGTCTATGAGTACGAAGGCGACTACTATCGCCACCACCACTGGCGTGGCGACGATGACGAACGTGGTCACTACTATTACGATGACCGCGGCGGCTTCTGCCCGCCCGGCCAGGGTATGAAGGGCCGCTGCTGAGTCTGTGCGGCAGTTGGCCGCAAGCAGCAAAAAGCCGCCCCTTGGGGCGGCTTTGTCATATGGCAAACCTGCTCAGCCGCAGGCGCCCACGTGGCCGCAGGCGGTGCAGAACTCGCAGCCGTCCTTCTTGATCAGCGCGCGGTTGCCGCATTCCGGGCAGGCCTTGCCGGCCATCGGCGCCGCTGCCACGTTCACCACCGCGCTTTCAAACAGATCGCCCTGCTCCGGCACCATCACCCCCATTTCCTCCACCGGCACGCCGTCCTCGCTGAGGATGCCCAGCATGGCATAGCGATGGATTACCAGCCGCGCGAGGTAGGCCTCGGTGGACGGCCAGCTCTGCGATTTGTCGCTGCCCGGGGTGCGGGCGAAGAAGTCGGCCTGCGGCTCGGCATAGCTCAGCAGCTTGCGTAGCTTCATGCCTATCCACGCCGGGTCGATCACCCGCATGTCGAGGCTGAGCATCTTGCACAGCCCGTCCAGCTCGCGCGGGTAGTGGCCGGCCAGCCACAGCGAGTACGGCCGGCGCTGGCCGTTGGGCAGCACCAGTTCCTTCACGAACAGCACGAAGTCGTCGCCAGTCTGCGGGTTGTTCACATCCACCGACCAACTGATAGTGCCGTCGGTGCCGGATTTCGGCTCCTTGCGCGCGAACAGTGCGTCCATCACCGGAGTGGCGTCGCCGTCGGCCAGGCTCAGCGCGCCCAATTGCTCGACGCGGAATTTCACCACCCGGCCCAGCGCGGCGGCAGCGGCGCTGCTGCCCACCGGGCCGTCCCCCAGCTCGGCGCGGTAGTGGCGGTCGCCGCGGGTGGCGGCCAGCGCGTCCAGCTTGGCGGCCAGCCAGGCGCGGTCGCGGCAGCGCATGTCCATCGACAGCGTCTTGGCAATCGCCCCCAGGCCGCGCGGCACGTCGCCGTTGACCCAGCATTCGAACGGCAGCGGCGCTTCGCCCGGCTGCTGGCCTTCGATATGGCCGACCATCACCGCGAAGTCGCCCTCCTCGCCTTCCACCATAAAGGTCCACGACGGGTTGCCGTGCTTGAGCTTGGGGCGGTGCGGCCACTTCAGGCTGGCCAGCGCCGGGCTGGGTGCGGTGTTCAGCGTGATGCGGCGGTCCGGGTCGTTCTGGTTGCCCAGGTCCTGCGGCAGCTGCTGGCTGGGCGCAGGGTTGGCCGCAGGCGTCGGCTCCACCGACAGCACCGAGCCCAGCACGCTGTTGGGGCGATAGGTGGTGATGCCCTTCAGCCCGGCGCGCCAGGCCTCCAGGTACAGGCTTTCGAAGTCGGCGAACGGGTAATCGGCCGGCACGTTCACGGTCTTGGAGATGGCGGTATCCACGTACGGCGCCACCGCCGCCACCATGCGCATGTGGTCCAGCGCACTCATCTGCAGCGCGCTGACGAAGTAATCCGGCAGCGCATTGGTGTCGCCGCCCTGCATGCGGTACACGCGGTAGGCGTGGTCTTCCACCAGGTATTCCTGCTGCGTGCCGTCCGCCATGCGCTTCTTGCGGGTGTAGTACCAGCTGAACGGCGGCTCGATGCCGTTGGAGGCATTGTCGGCGAAGGCCAGCGAGATGGTGCCGGTAGGCGCAATGGACAGCAGGTGCGAGTTGCGGATGCCGTGCTTGCGGATGCGCGCCTTGAGCTTGTCCGGCAGGCGGCTGGCGCAGTGCGGCGCCGCCAGGTATTTGTCGGCATCGAACAGCGGGAAGGCGCCCTTCTCGATGGCCAGGTCCACCGAGGCATCGTAGGCGGCATCGCGCATGTGTTCGGAGATGCTTGCGGCCAACCTGCGGCCCTGTTCGCTGTCGTAGCGCACCTTGAGCATGATCAGCGCATCGCCCAGGCCGGTGAAGCCGAGGCCGACGCGGCGCTTGTTCTGCGCCTCGCGCAGCTGCTCCTGCAGCGGCCACACGGTGAGGTCCAGCACGTTGTCCAGCATGCGGATCGACGTGCGCACCACCTTCTCGAACGCCTTGTAGTCGAAGCTCGGCGCCTCGCCGAACGGCTGGCGCACAAATTTGCACAGGTTGATGGAGCCCAGGTCGCAGCAGCCGTAGTCCGGCAGCGGCTGTTCGCCGCAGGGGTTGGTGGACTCGATCACCTCGCAGTAGGACAGGTTGTTGTCGGCGTTGATCTTGCTCATGAACAGCACGCCCGGCTCGGCGTGGTCATAGGTGGAGTGCATGATCTGCTGCCACAGCTCGCGGGCGCGCAGCTTGCGGTACACCCACAGCCCGTCGTCACGCTGGTAGCTGCCGGGGAAGGCGTCGGACGCCGGCGCCACCGCATGGGTCAGCTCCCAGTCGCCATCGGCATCCACTGCCTGCATGAAGGCGTCGGACACACCCACCGAGATATTGAAGTTGGCCAGGTCGCCCTGGTCCTTGGCGTGGATGAAGGCTTCGATGTCCGGGTGGCTCACGTCCAGCACGCCCATCTGCGCGCCGCGGCGCGCGCCGGCGGATTCCACCGTCTCGCAGCTGCGGTCGAACACGCGCATATACGACACCGGGCCGGAGGCGCGGCTGTTGGTGCCCTTCACCCGCGCACCCTTGGGGCGGATGCGGCTGAAGTTGTAGCCCACACCGCCGCCTCGGCGCATGGTCTCGGCCGACTGCAGCAGCGCCTCGTAGATGCCGACCTTGCCGTTCTCGGCTTCCGACACCGCATCGCCCACCGGCTGCACGAAGCAGTTGATCAGCGTGGCCTTGAGGTCGGTGCCGGCGGCGGAGTTGATGCGCCCGCCGGGGATGAAGCCGCCATCCAGCGCCTCGTAGAACAGCGGGGCGAAGCGCTGCGGGTCCTGCTCCAGCGCGGCCAGTGCCTGCGCCACGCGCAGGCGCACTTCACTTACTGATTGTTCGCCGTTCTTGGCGTACTTTTCCAGCAGTACTTCGCGCGAAATATCCTGTTCCGCAAACACGGCGCTGTTGTCCCGGTTCATGCCATCCCCGCTAGATGTGGTGTCAGAAAAATTGAAATATAACTAGATATAGCGGGCCATGGCATTGATAGCCATCAAAGCTGTACAGCAGGACAGCCTGCGGCCAACCCTTTGCGGCGTGCCTGCAACAGCCCGCAATGCAGCATGCCAAACGACTGCGGCCAGGCGGGTTTCCCAGCCTGGCCGCATGCACTACACGCAGATAGTTGCAGGGCAGGTTAAGCCGAAACTTCATACCCGCATGGTTAGCCCGCTTCGCGCGGGTATGGCTTACAGCCAACCCGCCCTACAGGGCTGCCCGCGCCATTATTTCAGTTTCACCAGCAGCGGCACCCCATCCTTCTCTGCCTTCACCTTGTCCGGCTCCTGCACGCTGACGCGCGCCTCCAGCTCCGGCTTGTCCTGCAGCAGCAGCTTGCGCGCCGCCTCGCCGCGCGCCTTGGCCAGTGCCGCCAGCGCCGCCTGATCCACTTTCTGCGCCGCCAGCAGCTCCTTGCGCATGGCCTGCGCACGCTCGGCAGTGTCTTTCTCGGTGGCCACGCGTTTGAGCCAGGCAAAGCGCCCCAACTGCGCGGCGTAGACATCGCCCACCGCCTTGCGGATCGCCGGGTCGCCCATGTCCGGCAGCGGCAGCGGCTCATCCGGCTGCAGCTGGTAGGCCGCACGCTTGAGGATGTCGCTGTCCACGCGGTAGCGCGCCAGTTCGCGGCTATCCAGCTCCGGGTCGTAGCCACCGCCGATGGCCAGTGCCAGCTTGGGTCGCTTCAGCATCAGATCGGCCAGCTTGCCCAGCTTCTCGCGCTCCGGCGGCGGAATACGCGCATCGCCGGCATCGGTGTAGATGGCATCAAAGCCCTGGCCGCCGAACAGCGCGCGGAACGGCGCGGTAACGATCTTGGTCAGGATGTTGCGGAAGGCCTGCCACACCAGGTGGCCGTAGGAGAAGTCCGGCTGATCCAGGCTGCCGGCCACCGGCAGCGCCAGGTCGATGCGGCCGTCGCTGTCTTCCAGCAGTGCCACGGCGAGGCGCAGCGGCAGGCGGGTGCCCTGGTAGTTGGGCACTTCATTGCCCAGCTGGATGTGGTCGATCACCACGCGGTTGTCGCCGTTAAGCTGGCGATCCTTCAGCAGGTAGCGCAGATCGGTGGTCAGCCGGCCATCGGTGATCTGCCAGCCGGCAAAGTTGATCGAATACGGGTTGAGGCTGCCCAGCGGGATGTTGCGGAAGCTCAGCGTCATGTCCAGGTCGCGCGTTACCTCGAACGGCGACAGCGCGCCGCGGATGCGCACGTCGCCAAACTGGTCGACGCGGCCATCCAGCGTTACCGTGCCGCGGCGGCCCGGCTTGCTGGACAGGCCTAGCACGGTACCGGACAGCGAGTGGATGCGGGTGCCGAAGCTCGGCTGCATGCCCATGTCGGCAAAATCCATGCGCGCATCGCGCACGCGGATGGCGCGTACGTCCACCACCGGCGCCGCGCTGGCAGCGGCCGGTTTACTGGCGGCCACCGGCTTGGCGGTGGCCGGCGCCGGCTTCATCAGGTGCGCAAAATTGGGCACCCGCTTTTCGTCCAGGATCAGCCGCAGCTGTGGCGCCACCAGGCGCACATCGCCAATGGCGACACGCTCCGGCTGCGCCTTGATGCCGCTGATGGCCAGCTGCTGCCAGCCCAGCAGCGGCTCACGTCGCCCCGGCTCGAACAGGGCGAGCCGGTTCAGCGCCGCCTTGCCGTCCGCCTGCCAGCGCTTGCCATTGACGGCAAAGCCCAGATCGGTGGACAGCTCGCCGCCGCCAAAGCGCAGCACGGTGCTGTCCAGCGCATACGGCGCCACCCCCTGCAACGGCAGGCCGCTGGATTGCAGCTTGCCCTTGATGTCCTGCAGGTTGGCCGCAGCGGTAGCGTCCAGCTGCAGCTTGCCCTTGCCGAGCGCGCCGCCAAACTGCAGCGCCCAGCCCTGCTGCGGGTCGCCGCTGGCCTTGGCGGCAAGGTCAGTCAGCTGCAGCGCCACCGGCGTGCTGGTGGTGGCATCCTTCCAGCCGATATCGCCGCCGGCCAGGGTCACGCTCGGGTAGCGCAGCTGCCAGGTCGGCGCGGCGCTGTCACTCGCCGCGGCGGCCGCCGGCTTGCCGCTGCCGGAGGTTTGACGCAGCGCTTCCAGCACGTCGATGCGGCCCTGGCGGTCGCGGTTGGCGGCCAGCTGCAAGCCCTGCAGGCTGATGTCACCCGGGGTGATGCGATGCGCCGCCAGGTCCAGCTCGCTGCTGGCCAGTTGCAGGCTGCCCAGGCGGGCGAACGGCTGCTGGCTGCCGCTGGCTACAGCCAGTTGCGACAGCGCCAGCGTGGCAGCATTCACTTTCAGCGCGCCCTTGGCATCCAGATTGATGCCGGCCTGCAGGCTGTCCAGCTTCAGGCGGGCCGCCAGCGGGGCGGCAAAACCGCGATGGGTGGCTCCCAGCTGCCAGTTTTCCAGCCGCAGCTGCGGCACGCTCACCTGCCAGCCCGGCTCTGCCTTGGCGGCGGGTTTGCTGGCCGCAGGTACCGTAGCGGCCGGCGCCGGCGGCAAGGCTGCCAGCCAGTCCGGCTGGTTGCTGCCATCCAGCACGGTAGCGAATTCACCACCGGCCAGGGTGACCTTGCCCAGCTTCAGCTGTTTGCCGATCAGCGCGAACTGGCCGTCACTCACCGTCAGGCTGGCCAGTTTGAACGGGCTGCCGGTTTTCGGCGCCGCCAGCGCCAGGCCATCCAGCCGCGCACTGAAATTGCGCGACCAGACACTGGCCGAGAAGCCGGCCAGGTCGAAGTGATACGGCAGGTTCAGCGCCAGCTTGCCCTGCGGCGCGTCCAGCTGCAGGTAGGGATGCACATAGGGCCAGATGCCCTTCAGCGTCAGGCCGTCCACCTTCAGCACGCCGTCGGACTGCACCGGCTGCAACAGCAGGCTGCCCTGCCAGGCCAGGCGGGTGCCGTCATCCAGTTCCGCCGCCAACTGGTAGCGGCCCTGGTTCTGCGGCAGGGTGGACAGGTTCTGCAGGTGGAAGTCCAGCGGCAGTACCTGGCGCTGCAAGTTGCCGGCCAGCGCATCCTGCACGTGCACCTGCCCCTTGTTCAGCGCCAGCATGCGGATCAGCAGCTTGGGCGGCTGCGAGGGTTTCTCTTCCTTCGGCTGCGGCGGGCCGCTGGCGTCCTGCACCAGCCGGCTCCAGTTCCACACCCCCTGGCTATCGCGCGCCGCCCACACGTGCGGCGCATCCAGCGAGATGTCGGAGAACTGGAAGCGGCCGATCAGCAGCGGCAGCCCTTCGGCATCCACGTTCAGCCGCGCGGCGCTGAACATATTGCTGCCGTCACGGTCGCGCAGCGCCACATCGTGCAGGGTGAGGCGCAGCGCCCACGGCGCGAACTCCACCTTGCCCAGCGTCAGCTTGCGGCCAACCTTTTGCGCCCAGTTGCCGGCGGCGTAGTCCACCGCCTTGGGCACGCCGGCCCACAGGCCGGCCATCAGCACGGCAATACCACCGGCGGCCCAGGCCAGGCGGCGTGGCCAGCGCGAGCGCGTCAATGGCGGTTTGGGGGCGTCGGTATCATTCATATTTAAACAGTTCCGCAATTGTCGGCAGGGTGTGGGTTTTCCTCCACAGCTGCCGCCAGTAAAAGTAGGACGGGAGTTGCCGCCGGGTGGCCGCCACTCTTAGCATGGCGAGCCAGCCGATGATGATTTTAAACATCAGTGGCGAATGGCAATTTTTCACCCTTCATTTTATATCCAGAAAGGAAACGCATTTTGATTGATCTGAACGGGCTTGGTTTCCAGCGCCAGCCTCTGCCCCGCCACCCCAGCGACCAGCGCCTGTGCGCCACGCTGGCTTTCCTGACCCTGGCACAGCGCCGCAAGACGCTGCTGAACCACGAACGCCGCTGCACCAGCTCCGGCGCGCATACCTGATTTCGAGACACCCATGACCCACAATGCCCAAGCTATCCAGCAATGGCTGGACGACCATCACATCACCGAAGTGGAATGCCTGATTCCGGACATGACCGGGCTGGCTCGCGGCAAGATCGTGCCGCGCCACAAATACAACCCCGCCGAAGGCCTGCGCCTGCCGGAAGCCGTGCTCAGCATGACCGTGACCGGCGACTACCCGGAGCGCGAATTCACCTCGGTTGCCGACCCCGACATGCGTCTGATTCCGGACGCCAGCACCATCCGCCCGGTTCCCTGGGCGAAGGAACCCACCGCCCAGATCATCCACGACTGCGTCAATTTCGACGGCAGCGACGCCGACCTGGCGCCACGCAATGTACTCAAACGCATCCTCAAGCTGTATGAGCAGGAAGGCCTGTCCGCCATCGTGGCCCCGGAAATGGAGTTCTACCTGGTAGAGGTGGAACCCGATGAAGACATCCCGCTGCGCCCGCCGGTTGGCCGCACCCGCCGCACCGAGGCCGGGATGCAGAGTTTCAGTATCGATGCGGTCAACGAGTACGACGACATCTTCGACGTGATGTACGACTGGTGCGAGGCGCAGGGCCTGGCGCTGGATACGCTGATCCACGAGATGGGCACCGCGCAGATGGAGATCAACCTGGACCACGGCGACCCGCTGGCGCTGGCCGACCAGGTATTCCTGTTCAAGCGCACCGTGCGCGAGGTGGCGATCCGCAACAATATGTACGCCACCTTCATGGCCAAGCCGATGCAGGGCCAGCCGGGCAGCGCCATGCACATACACCAGAGCGTGGTGGATGCCGACGGCCGCAATATCTTCAGCAAGCCGGACGGCAGCGCCTCCGACGCCTTCCTGCATTTCATCGGCGGCCTGCAGACCTATCTGCCGGCGGCAATGCCGTTCTTTGCGCCGTACGTAAACAGCTACCGCCGCCTCAGCCGCTTCACCTCGGCGCCGATCAACCTCAGCTGGGGTTACGACAACCGTACCTGCGGCCTGCGCGTGCCGCATTCCGGCCCCGAGGCGCGGCGAGTGGAAAACCGCCTGGCCGGAGTGGATGTGAACCCCTACCTGGCGCTGGCCGCCAGCCTGGCCTGCGGCTACCTGGGCATGCAGCAGCGCATCGCCCCCAGCCAGCCGCTCACCGGCAGCGCCTACGAGCAGCCACACCAGCTGCCGCGCCACCTGGACGACGCCGTGGACATGCTGCTCAAGTGTCAGCCGCTGGCCGACATCTTCGGCGAGCATTTCATCCAGACCTATGGCGCCATCAAGGAGGCCGAGTACAGCGAGTTCTTCGACGTGATCAGCCCGTGGGAGCGCCGCTTCCTGCTGCTGCACGTGTAAGCACCAGTACCGTCAGCACCATGCAGGCCGGGCATGCGCCCGGCCTTTTTGTTTGCCACTTGCCAGACGATGGCGCCACCGCTTAGCGTGCGGTTTTTGCCACCGGAATACCGCCATGCGCCTGCTGCCGCTTGCCCTGCCGCTACTGCTTGCCGCCCGCCTTGTCGGCGCCGCGCCCTGCCAGCCGGATACGCCGGCAGGAGACTGGTGCGACACCCCGTTGGCCGCATTGCACCCCACCCAGGGCGGGGTGGGCATGCTGCAAGTGGCAGACGAAGCGGAGGCGCTGCGCGGACTGTCCGCCGACAAGCTGGCGGCGAAGATCCGCAAGAAGGTGATTCCGGTGGTGATCGGCCCGCAAGGCCGGCTGTACCTGGTGGACCGCCACCACTTCGCCAGCGCGCTGCTGCGCATCGGTGTCAGCACTGCCAGTGTGCAGGTAATCGGCCACTTGCCACGCGCCGACGACTTCTGGCAGCAGATGCAGGCGCAGCACTGGGCCTGGCTGCGCGACGAACACGGCCAGCCGCTGGCGCCGGCCGCCCTGCCCGCCACGCTGGCGGCCCTGCCGGACTACCCCTATCGCAGCCTGGCCGGCCAGCTGCAGGACAAGGGCTACTTCCGCAAACGCGACGCGGTGTACTTCGTGGAGTTCGCCTGGGCCAGCTGGCTGGGGCAACGCATGGGCTGGGCGCCGGTGGACCGCGCCAGCCTGCCGACCCGGCTGAAGCAGGCGGAAAAGCTGGCCTGCACCCGGGATGCCAGCCAGTTGCCGGGCTACCCCGGCAAGGCCTGCCCCTGAGCGGCTTTGAGCTGCGCTACCAGCTGCGCTATGCTGCCCGCCCATTCAAGGAGACCGACATGCCGCCGCTGCGCTGGGACATTTTCTGCACCGTCATCGACAACTTCGGCGACATCGGCGTGACCTGGCGCCTGGCGCGCCAGCTGGCGGCCGAACACGCCGCCGCCGTAACGCTGTGGGTGGACGACCTGGCGAGCTTTGCGCGCATCGCGCCGGCGCTGGATACCAGCCAGCCGGAACAGATGCTGGGCGACATCCGCGTACGCCACTGGGGCAAGCCGTTCTGCAGCGACTTCGACGTGGCCGACGTGGTGATCGAAGCGTTCGCCTGCGAGCTGCCGGCGCCTTACCAGCAGGCGATGGCGGCACGGGCAAAAAAGCCGGTGTGGCTGAACCTGGAATACCTGTCGGCGGAAGACTGGGTGGCCGGCTGCCACCGCATGGCCTCGCCGCATCCGCGGCTGCCCTTGACCAAGTATTTTTTCTTCCCCGGTTTTGACGAAAACAGCGGCGGCCTGCTGTGCGAAGGCGGGCTGTTGGCCGCGCGCGACGCCTGGCAGGCAGACCGCGCCGCGCAGGACACCTACTGGCAGGCACGCGGCGTGCCGCCCTGCCCCGCCGGCGGCCTGCGCATCAGCCTGTTCGCCTACGACACCCCGGCGGCGGCGCAATGGGCGGCAACGTTGGCCGCAGGCAACACCCCGGTGCAGCTGCTGGTGCCGCAGGGCCGCGTGCTGCCGGATGTGCTGGCCGGCATCGGCATCAGCCAGCCGGCACAGGCCGGCGACAGCTTCCGGCACGGCGCGCTGCAGGTCTGCGTACTGCCGATGACCGACCAGGACGGCTACGACCGCCTGCTGTGGAGCTGCGACCTGAACATCGTGCGCGGCGAAGACAGCTTCGTGCGTGCGCAGTGGGCCGGCCGGCCCTTTGCCTGGCACATCTACCGCCAGGAAGAGGACGCGCACATGGAAAAACTGGTGGCCTTCCTGCAACGCTATCTTGCCGCGCTGCCGCAGGCCGAAGCAGCCGCCATCCGCGACTTCAACCTGGGCTGGAACCGCGATGCGCTGGCTCCCGACGCCTGGCCGCGGCTGCTTGCCGCACTGCCCGCCTGGCAGGCCCATGCGCTGGCGTGGCCACAGTCGCTACTGGCTCACGGCGACCTGGCAAGGAATCTGGTGCAATTTGCCAAAAAGCAGCTACAATAGCGGGTTTTCCGGAAACCCGTTTCCGATTCTGATTCAAGACTTTAGGACTTAAAGACGCATGAAAACCGCTCAGGAACTCCGCGCTGGTAACGTATTCATGGTAGGTAGCGACCCGATGGTCGTGCAGAAAGCCGAATTCTCCAAATCCGGCCGCAACTCCTCCGTTGTCAAAATGAAGATGAAGAACCTGCTGACCGGTTCGGCTTCCGAAGCCGTTTACCGTGCAGACGACAAGTTCGACGTTGTGGTACTGGAAAAGCGCGAGTGCACCTACTCCTACTTCGCCGACCCGATGTACGTGTTCATGGACACCGAGTTCAACCAGTACGAAGTTGAAGCCGAGAACATGGAAGAAGTTGTGCCGTTCATCATCGACGGCATGGAAGACAAGTGCGAAGTGACCTTCTACAACGGCAAGGCCATCTCCGTTGAACTGCCGACCACCGTGGTACGCGAAGTGGAATACACCGAGCCGGCCGTACGTGGCGACACCTCCGGCAAGGTACTGAAGCCGGCACGCATCAAGGGCACCACCCTGGAAATCCCGGTTCCGGCCTTCGTTGAAATCGGCAACCTGATCGAAATCGACACCCGCACCAACGAATTCAAGAAGCGCGCCTGATCGCCCGCCTCTGTTAGAAAAACCGGCAGCCCTGCGCTGCCGGTTTTTTTTTGTACCACCGCTGCGGCCAACCTTGCCGGCGCCTGCCATTGCCGGTAACATGCGCCGGTCCTGAGGGAGTAGCCGACCCGCGAGAAAGCGGGGGTCTGCGTCAACATACTTGGCGGTTCCGCCATGGCGCAGACGACACACTGTCTGGCAAGACTCATGATTCGTTGTGACCGGCGGGGGCTGCGTCATGGCGGGTCATGCGTCGCGTGCAGCCCCCTCGGAGTCATCATGCTTTCCCAAGCCTTCCTGCTGTCCACCGGCGTTGTCGCCCTGGCCGAAATCGGCGACAAGACCCAACTGCTCGCCCTGTTGCTGGCCACCCGCTTCAAGAAACCGGTGCCCATCATTGCCGGCATTTTCGTCTCCACCATCTTCAACCACTTTGCCGCCGCCTGGCTGGGGCAGTACGCCAGTGGCTTCCTCAATACGCAGGTGCTGAAGTGGCTGCTGGCCGCCTCCTTCGTCGGCATGGCGATCTGGATGCTGATTCCGGACAAGCTGGACGATGACACCCGCCTGCGCAACAAGCTGGGCGTATTCGGCGCCACCGTGGTGGCCTTCTTCATGGCCGAGATGGGCGACAAGACCCAGATCGCCACCATGGCGCTGTCCGCCCGCTACCACGACACGCTGTCGGTGGTGATGGGCACCACGCTGGGCATGATGATCGCCAACGTGCCGGCCGTGCTGCTGGGCGAGGTGGCCACCCGCAAGCTGCCCATCGCGCTGGTACACCGCGTGGCCTCGGTACTGTTCCTGGTGATTGGCGCGCTGACGCTGATGATCTGATGCCGGCGGTTTGCTAGATAAAACAAGGGCCCCGACGGGGCCCTTGTGCTTGCTGCAGCGCCTACTTCGCCCTGCCGCTGTCTTCCAGCATCACCATCGGGTCAAAGCCGACGCGCAGCGCACCCCAGTGGCGGCTGTTCAGGAAGATGGGCAGCGCAATTTCCGACAGCACTTCGCCGGTGTCGCGGGTGTAGGTCTGCAGCAGGAAAGGCTGCTGGTTGCGCGCCGACTTGATGCCGGTGGGGTCGTTGAACATGCGCTTGTCGCGGCTATTCACCAGGTCGGTGGCGGCATCGCCGCTTAGCGGCTTGGAGTAGAAACTGTTGTGGGTGGGTGCATAGCCGTTGTTGTCCACCATCACGCAGAAACGGCCGCCGCGCACCTGCTGCACCACGCGGTCGTACAGCTGCTGCAGGGTCTTTTCCAGCTTGGTGTCGTAACTGGTGTGATATTTCGGCGGCTGGGTGCCGGCTATCGGCTGGTAGCGCTGGTCGAACACATCGCTGCCTTCCTTGCCGGCGGTCAGCAGCATGCCCTGCAGCTGGTCGCGCGCCTTCTTGGCTACGGCAATGGATTCGTCCAGCACGCCTTCGCCCAGCACGAAGCGCGCCACCAGCTCCTGCACTTCCTCCGCCGCGCGCGACAGCTCCACCGAAACGTCCTCGGACACTTTCAGGCTGCTGGACACGCCCTGGCTCAGAGTGTGGATCTCCCCCACGTTGGCGGTGATCTGCTGGTTGGCACTGGCAAAGTCGTTCATGGTGCTGGCGATCTGCGTCATGCTGTGCGCGGTGGTTTCGAAGTCGCCCATCATGCGGCCGAAATGCTGCGAGGAACGGTTCACCACTTCGCGCGCCAGCGAGGTGTCGCCGGTAATCAGGTTGGTTTCGTCCTTGGTGTTCTTCACCAGGCCCAGCATGCCGTCGATATTGCCGGAGATTTCGTCGGTGGCCACCTTCACCCGCTCGGCCAGCTTGCGCACCTCGTCGGCCACCACGGCAAAGCCGCGGCCAGCCTCGCCGGCACGCGCCGCCTCGATGGCGGCATTCAGCGCCAGCAGGTTGGTCTGCTCGGACACTTCCTTGATCAGGTCGACAATGGCCTTGATGCTGGCCGAACGACTGGACAGCTCGTCCACCGTCATATTGAACTGCCCCACCCGCTCGCTGACGCTGCCGATACGGCTGGCGGCATCCTGCAGCTCGGCGTAGGAGGCGCGCGCGATATCCAGGTTGCTGAGGGTGGTCTGCGAAATCTGCTGCGTGTCGGCGGATACCTGGGTAACGCCGCTGCTGGAGCGCTCGCTGGCCACGCTCACCTGGCTGGCGAGGCTGGCCTGCTGGCCGGCGCTTTCCACCGATTCGTGGATGGTCTTGCGGGTGCGCGCGGAATCCATGGCAATGCGCATGGTCATGGTGCGCACATTGCTGATGATCTCCCGCATTTTCTTCAGGAATTCGTTGTAGGACTGCGAAAGGTCGCGAATCTCGTCGTGGGTGATGGTGGGAATCTCGCGCGACAGGTCGCCTTCGCCGGCGCCGATCTCGCGGAAGATGCTGATGATCATGTTCAGCGGCCGCACGATGAGGAAGCGCAGGTACCACACCATGAAGGCGATGAACAGCAAGGACACGCCCCAGATGACGAAGGACCACAGGATGGTGCGATCCAGCAGCGCGTGAATCTGCGCCAGCCCGGCACTGGTGATGCTCTGGCTGCCCACCAGGGCGCGGATGTCGTTCAGCGCAAAGTAGACGTAGGCGATCAGCACGAGCTGGAACAGGCTGATGAAAAAGAATGCGCACAGTTTCTTGGTCAGAGAGTTCCAGAAGGTTCTCTCTATCAGGTCGTAGCTCTTCCAGAACCAGTCCATGTGTGTCTTCTCCTGTGATTTATTGTTCTACCCGGTGCAGCGGGAGCCAGCGTAGATAATCGATGGTATCGATAAATTCTGGCAGTGACTATTCGACCTTGGTTGATAGTAATCAAGCTTCCTGCGATCTGCGCCACACCATCCAGTGCTCGCCATCGCCGAACACCGGCAGGCTGCCAAGCGGCTTCAGCTGGCGCTCCAGCACGAAGTACCGCCCCAGCAGCGCCTGCAAAGCGGCGGGTGCGATGGTGTAAGGCGGCCCGCCGCGTTTGTCTCCGAGATAAAAATAGCCCGCCAGCACCGCGCCGGCCGGCAAGATAGCGGCCATGCGCGCCGCGTACGCCTCGCGCATGCGCGGCGGCAGTGCGCACAGGAAGGCGCGCTCGTACACCCAGTCCCACGGGCCGTCGGTGGCGGCGGAGAAGAAATCGGCCTGCTGGATGAGGTGGGCAAGCTCGGGGTGCAGCTCGCGGGCGCGCGCCACGGCCGGTGCACTGAAATCCACCGCCAGCACCTGGCAGCCCTGCTGCGCCAGTGCGGCGACTTCGTAGGCAGAGCCGCAGCCCGGCACCAGTACGCGGCGGCTGCCCGCCTGCAGCAGCCGGCCTGCCTCGTCGGCAAAGCTGCCGGGCAGCCCGGCGGTATCCCACGGTGTGCTGTGCTGTTGGTAGCGCTGGTCCCAGAACCCTGCGTCGCCGCTGTCTGCCGTCATGCTGTCTGCCCTGTCATGCCTATTCCGATGGCCTGAACATAGCAGCGCACCCATCCTGCGGCAATGCGATTGTCAATCAGCGTCAGCTAGCGGGTGGCCTGCAGAAACTCGCGCAAGGCCTGCGGCCAACCTTCGTCCGACACCAGCAGCGCGCAGCGGTGGCCATCCAGGGTCAGCGGCACTTCGCGGCGCTCGCCCTGCTGCTGCGGCAGGGACATCTGCAGCAGGCGGCCGTCGTGCAGTTGCAGCTCGGCGTATTCGCCCTGTGCGCCATCTTCGATGCGCAGATGGCCGCCGGCCATCCTGGCCAGCGCCTGCCACACCCGGCGGCGTGGCAATGCAGCCCACACCCGTGCCTTGTGCCCGGCGTCCAGCTCGTACCAGCAGCTGATTTCGGTGAAAGTGCGCGCGCAGCCCTGGCATACGTCGTCACCGATGGCGGTGGAACATACGCCGATGCACGGGGTTTCTGCGGTGGGCTGCGGCATGGAGAACCTGTGAAATGAAAGGGAGCGCCGCAGTGTAACGTCTGCGTACACGATGGCAAGTCCGGTGCAGTGCTACCAGCGACCGGAGGCGCCGCCACCGCCAAAACCGCCGCCACCACCACCAAAGCCACCGCCTCCCCCGCCGCCGCCGCGGCCTCCACCGAAGCCGCCGCCAAAACCGCCACGGCCCGGGCCGCCGCGCCCCGGGCGCAACAGCAGGGTAAGGAGGAACACCACCGCGCCGGCCAGCAGCGACTGCCATACCCAGCCCAGCTGGTACCACAGCATGGCACCGGCAGCCGCGCCGCTGCCGAGGGCGCCCAGCCAGCGGCCCAGCATCTGCCGCATGCCCTGGCCGAGGATGGTGGCGAACACCAGCACGAAGGGCAGGAAGGTCCAGCTGTCATCGGCATTGCCGCCAGGGTTGGCCGCAGGCGGCGGCAAGGGCTCACCGTTGATCACGCCGATGATGCGCGTCACCCCGGCATCCACAGCGCCATAGAAGTCGCCCTGCTTCAGGCGCGGCACCATGATCTCGCTGATGATGCGCTTGCAGGTGGCGTCGTTAAGCGCGCCTTCCAGCCCGTAGCCCACCTCGATGCGCAGCGCGTGGTCATCCTTGGCGATCAGCAGCAGTGCGCCGTCGTCCACCTTCTTGCGCCCCAGCTTCCACTGTTCCACCACGCGCAGCGAGTACTGCTCGATGGCTTCGCCGCCGGTGGTGGGCACGATCAGCAGCGCCAGCTGGCTGCCCTTGGCCTGCTCCAGCGCCTGCAGTTTCTGTTCCAGTGCCGCCTGCTGCTGGCTGTTCAGGCTCGCGGTGAGGTCGGTAACGCGGGCATGCAGCTCCGGCACCGCCAGCTGCGCCAGCGCCAGGCAGCTTGCCAGTGTCAACCACAGCGCCAGCAGGCCGTGTCGCAGTACGCGGCTCATTGCGCGGCCGAGGCGGAGAAGTCGACACGCGGCGGCGTGGCCAGCGCCTTTTCGTTATCGACGGTGAAGTTGGGCTTCACCGCGAAGCCGAACATCCGCGCGGTAAGGTTGGACGGGAAGCTGCGCACCGTCACGTTGAACTCCTGCACCGACTGGATATAACGGTTGCGCGCCACGGTGATGCGGTTCTCGGTGCCTTCCAGCTGCGCCTGCAGGTCGCGAAAGCCGGCATCGGCCTTCAGCTGCGGGTAGTTCTCGGACACCACCATCAGCCGCGACAGCGCGCCACCCAGCTGCGCCTGCGCGCTCTGGAACTGCGCCAGCGCCTGCGGGTTGGCCGCAAGCTCCGGGGTGACCTGCAGGCTGCCTACCCGGGCACGCGCGGCAGTAACCTGCTGCAGCACGGTCTGCTCGTGAATGGCATAGCCTTTCACGGTATTCACCAGGTTGGGCACCAGGTCGGCACGGCGCTGGTACTGGTTCAGCACCTCGGACCAGCTGGCCTTGATCTGTTCGTCACCGGCCTGCAGGCTGTTGTAGCCGCAACCGGACAGGCTGCCGACCAGCAGCAGCGAAAGCACGAGTTTGCGCATGGGGAATCCTCAGGAATGGGAAAAACTGCCGCCTTGCGGCCAACCATCCCACTATGCCATCGCCCTGCCCGCCCGGCCAAGCCCGCCGGCTACACCCGCAGCAGCGGCCCCACCTTGATCACCGCCTGGGTGCGGCTGGATACCTTGAGCTTGCGCAGTATCGCCGACACATGCGCCTTCACCGTGCTTTCGGCGATGTTCAGCTCGATGGCCACCACCTTGTTGGACTTGCCGTTCACGATGTAGTCCAGCACCGTGCGCTCCTGCTTGGTGAGCAGCGCCAGGCGGCTGGCCAGGTCCTGCAGCTGCTCCGGGTTGCTGGCCGGCGCGCCGGTGTCGCGGTCGGCCAGAGCCGGCGGCAGGAAGATCTCGCCATCCAGCACCGCGTTCACCGCCTCGCTCATCAGCTCGCGGGAGAAGGATTTGGGAATGAAGCCGGAGGCGCCCACCGACATCACCGATTCCACGGTATGGATGCGCTCGTCGGCGGATACCACGATGAAGGGCAGCGTGGGCGCCTGCTGCCGCAGGCGGGCAAGGCCGGTCAGCCCGTCCATGCCCGGCATGTTCAGGTCCAGCATGGCCAGTTCGATGGCCGGGTTGGCGCGCACCGCATCCAGCACCGCCTCCAGCCCCTCGCACTCGACGATCTCGCAGCCCTCGCCCAGCGCGCTGGACACCACCAGCCGCATCGCCTCGCGAAACAGCGGGTGGTCGTCCGCAATCAGTACCGTCGCTTCCATGCTGTTACCCACACAGTGAGAAAACCGGCAGGCGCCGGTTGTCGGATTGGTTTGATCGGCCACGCCTGGCGGCGCGGCCCTGCGGGCGCTGGCATATTGCTGGCGGCTTATTTCAGCCCCAGCACCCAGGTGACGATGGTGCGGATGTCCTCATCCTTCAATTGCGGATGCGGCGGCATGCCGGCCGGGCCCCACACGCCGCTGCCGCCATCCTTCACCTTGCGCACCAGCTTGTCCACGGCGCCCTTCTCTCCATCATAACGGTCTGCCACGTCGATGTAAGCGGGGCCGATGATCTTGCGCTGCACGCTGTGGCAGGCAAAACAGCCGCTTTTCTTGGCCAGGGTTTCGGCGGCGGACGGCTCGGCGCGGGCGATGGCCGGCAGCAGCAGTGCGGCAGCCAGCGCCAGTTGCATGATTTTGAACATGATTGCTCCCACGGGCGGCCAGCCACAGCTGCCGCCCCTTGCTATGCGTTGACGATTACTGGCTCAGCTTGAACACCCACAGGCTGCCGCCCTGGGAGATATTGGTGATGCGCTTGGCGACTTCGCCGCCCCACAGCGGCACCGCGCCGCCCCAGCCGGACACCACCGCCACGTACTGCTGGCCGTCCATCTCCCAGGTCACCGGGCTGCCGACGATGCCGGAACCGGTCTGGAACTGCCACAGCTGCTTGCCGCTCTGCGCGTCGAACGCCTTCAGGTAGCCTTCCGGCGTGCCGGTGAACACCAGGTTGCCGGCAGTGGTCATCACGCCAGCCCACAGCGGGGCCGGGTTCTTGTATTCCCACTTGATCTTGCCGGTTTTCGGGTCCATGGCGCGCAGCACACCGATGTGGTCGTCATACAGCGGCTTGATGGTGAAGCCCGCGCCCAGGTAGGCGCCGCCCTTCTTGTAGCTGATCGGCTCGTTCCAGATATCCATGCCCCACTCGTTGCTGGGCACGTAGAACAGCTCGGTCTTCGGACTGTAGGCCATCGGCATCCAGTTCTTGCCGCCCAGGAAGGACGGCGCGGCGAATACCGGCTTGCCCTTGCCGTCCTCGCCCTGGGTAGCCGGGTCGAACGGGTTGGTCGGGCGGCCTTCGTCGTTGTAGATCGGGCGCTTGGTCTTGAGGTCGAAGCCCTTGGCCCAGGTGATCTTGGACACGAAGGGGTAGGCGCCCAGCAGGTCGCCGTTGGTGCGGTCGGCCACGAAGAAGAAGCCGTTGCGGTCGGCCTTGGCGCCGGCCTTGATCACCTTGCCGTCCTTCTTCAGGTCGAAGGGCACGAATTCGTTCACGCCGTCGTAGTCCCAGCCGTCGTGCGGCGTGGTCTGCAGGTGCCACTTGATCTCGCCGGTGTCCGGGTTCAGCGCCAGGGTGGAGGCGGTGTACAGGTTGTCGCCCTTGCGCGTCCACGAGTTCCACGGCGCCGGGTTGCCGGTGCCCATGAAGATGGTGTCGGTTTCCGGGTCGTAGGTGCCGCCCAGCCAGGTGGCGCCGCCGCCGTGCTTCCACTGATCGCCTTCCCAGCTGGCGTTCAGCTTGCCGGTCATGGTGCTTTCCTTGCCATTGAGCGTGCCCATATGGCCTTCGATCACCGGGCGCGACCATACCAGCTCGCCGGTCTTGGCGTCGCGCGCCTCCACCTTGCCCACAATGCCGAATTCACCGCCGGATACGCCGGTGATCAGCTTGCCTTTCACCACCATCGGCGCGGCGGTGTAGGAATAGCCTTCCTTGTACTCGCCCACCTTCTGCGTCCACACCACCTTGCCGGTGTGGCGATCCAGCGCGATCAGCCGCGCGTCCAGGGTGCCGAAGTACACCAGGTCGCCATAGATGGCCATGCCGCGGTTGATCACGTCACAGCACGGCATGATGCCGTCCGGCAGGCGCGCGTTGTATTCCCACAGCTTGCGGCCGGTGCGGGCATCCACCGCGTAGGCGCGGGAATAGGAGGCGGTAACGTAGATCACCCCGTCGACCACCAGCGGCTGCGCTTCCTGGCCGCGCTGTTTTTCGCCGCCGAAGGACAGGCTCCACGCCGGCACCAGCTTGGCCACGTTCTTGCTGTTGATCTTGCTCAGCGAACTGAAACGCTGTGCCTGCGGGCCCATGCCATAGCTCACCACGTCGCCCGGGGTGCGGCTGTCATTGACGATGTCCTGGTCGCTTACCGCGGCGCCGGCCACCGGCGCCAGCAGGGCTGCGGCCAACAGGGATGACAGCGCGCTCAGGCGCCAGTACCGCTGTGTCTGGGTGTTTCTCATCTCGCTCTCCTGATGTTGTAGTGGGTGCCGGTTGCCGGGCGGTCTGGGGCTACCGCTGCCAGGCGTGGTGGGCACGACTGAATTCTGGAAAGCGAACGCGCTCAGGCCAATTCGACTTAAGTCGCAAATTGCCCGCCACAGCATGCGACTTAAGTCGAATGGACGCTCCCGGTCCGCTGCGCCACGCTGCAGGCAACCACCTTGTGATTGCCGCCACCATGACTGCCAACCGTACCGTCATCGCCCGCACGCTCATCGCCGGCTCCGCCCTGCTGCTGAGCCTGACGGCGCAGGCGGCAAACACCATCCGCATCAGCTACCTGGAAGAAACGCGCCCGGCCGAAACCGCGCTGGCCAACCTGGCTCCGCGCCCGGCCGACCTGGGCAGCGCCGGCGCCCTGCTTGCCATTACCGACAACAACACCACCGGCCGCTTCGTGCAGCAGCGCTTCGAGCTGACCCGCCTCCAGGTACCGCAGGGCGCCAGCGGCGCCGACATGCTGGCCAGGCTGGCAAAGGCCGGCAGCAGCCTGGTGGTGCTCAATGTCAGCGCCAGCGCCATCGACCGCCTGCTGCAGCAGCCTGCGGCCAAGCAATACCTGTGGTTCAACGCCGGCGCGCCGGACGACCGCCTGCGGCAGAACCAGTGCCGCCCCAACCTGCTGCACCCGCTGCCGGGCCGCGCCATGCAGGCCGACGCGCTGGCGCAGTACCTGGTCAGCCGGCGCTGGCAGAAGTGGTTCCTGGTGACCGGGCCCAAGCCGGAAGACAAGCTGTACGCCGCCGCCATCCGCCGCGCCGCCAAGCGCTTTGGCGGCCGCATCGTGCTGGATAAAAACTGGAATTTCGGCCCGGATGCGCGCCGCACCGCGCAGGCCGAGGTGCCGGTGTTCACCCAGGGCGGTGATTACGACGTGCTGATCGTGGCCGACGAGGCCGGCGACTTCGGCGACTACCTGCCCTACCGCACCTGGCTGCCGCGCCCGGTGGCCGGCACCCAGGGCCTGGTGGCCGAAGGCTGGCACGGCAGTGCCGAGCAATGGGGCGCGGTGCAGCTGCAGAACCGCTTTCGCGCGCAGAGCAGGCGCGATATGCAGTCGGTGGACTTTGCCGCCTGGGCGGCGGTGCGCAGCGTGGGCGAAGCCGCCACCCGCACCGCCAGCGCCGATGCCGGCAAGCTCGCCAACTACATCCACAGCGCCGACTTCCAGCTGGCCGGCTTCAAGGGCCGCACGCTGTCCTACCGGCCGTGGAACGGCGAGTTGCGCCAGCCGATGCTGATCGCCCAGCCGCGCGCACTGGTGAGCATGTCGCCGCAGGACGGCTTCCTGCACCCGCGCACCGACCTGGACACCCTGGGCTTCGACGCACCGGAAGTGCGCTGCAGCAAATAGAGGCACGCTGCGGCAAATAGAGGCGCGCGGCAGCAAACAAACAAGGAGACCACCATGCCCCATCACCCCCACCGCCTGGCGCTGGCGCTGCTGGCCGCCAGCCAGTGCAGCCTTGCGGCCAACGTCTACGTGTCCAACGAGAAGGACAACACCCTGTCGGTGATCGACAGCAACAGCCTGCAGGTGGTGAAGACCATACCGGTGGGCAAGCGCCCGCGCGGCATCACGCTGTCCAAGGACGGCAAGTCGCTGTACATCTGCGCCAGCGACGACAACACCGTGCAGGTGATGGACCTGGCCAGCGGCAAGATCATGCACAACCTGCCCTCCGGCGAAGACCCGGAGCAGTTCGCGCTGACGCCGGACGGCAAGACGCTGTACATCGCCAACGAGAACAACAGCGTGGTGACCATGATCGACGTGGCCAGCCGCCGCGTGAGCGGCCAGGTGGACGTGGGCGTGGAGCCGGAAGGCATGGCGGTGAGCCCGGACGGGCGCTGGGCGGTGAACACCTCGGAAACCACCAATATGGCGCACTGGATCGACACCCGGACCCGCCAGCTGGTGGACAGCACCCTGGTGGACCAGCGGCCGCGCTACGCGCGCTTCAGTGCCGACGGCAAGCTGCTGTGGGTGAGCAGCGAGGTGGGCGGCACGGTGTCCATCATCGACGTGGCCAGCCGCAAGCGCATCCACACCATCCATTTCGCCATCACCGGCATCCCGAAAGACCGCATCCAGCCGGTGGGCATCCGCCTGTCGCGTGACGGCCGCTACGCCTTCGTGCCGCTGGGGCCGGCCAACCACGTGGCGGTAATCGACGCCAAGAGCTTCCAGCCGCTGAAGTACCTGCTGGTGGGGCGCCGGGTGTGGCAGGCCGAATTCGGCCCGGACGAAAAACAGTTGTGGGTGACCAACGGCATCAGCAACGACGTATCGGTGATCGACGTGGGCGAGCTGAAGGTGATCAAGTCGATACAGGTAGGCCGCTACCCCTGGGGCGTGGCGGTGAGCGGCACATGAACCCGGTGCTGGCCATCCGCGGGCTGGGCCACCGCTACGGCCAGCGCCAGGCGCTGGCCGGGCTGGATCTCACCCTGGCGGCGGGCGAATGCTGCATCCTGCTCGGCCCCAACGGCGCCGGCAAGAGCACGCTGTTCGGCCTGCTCACCCGCCTGCTGGCGCTACAGCAGGGCAGCATCGAGCTGTTCGGCCAGCGCTTGCGGCCAACCCTGCTCGGCCGCGTCGGCGTGGTGTTCCAGCAGCCGACGCTGGACCTGGACCTGACGGTGGAACAGAACCTGAGCTACTTCGGCGCGCTGCAGGGCCTGCACGGCAAGGCGCTGGCACTGCGCATCGGCGCCGAGCTGGAGCGGCTGCAGCTGGCAGAGCGCCGCCGCGAGCGGGTACGCGCACTGAACGGCGGCCACCGCCGGCGGGTGGAAATCGCCCGCGCGCTGCTGCACCAGCCAGCGCTGCTGCTGCTGGACGAGCCCACCGTGGGGCTGGACCTGCCCACCCGCCAGCAGCTGATCGTCCATCTGCACGCGCTGGCGCGCGACGATGGCCTGGCGCTGCTGTGGGCCACCCACCTGATAGACGAGATCGACCCGGCGCACGACACGCTGGCGCTGCTGCACCGCGGCCAACTGCTGGCGCACGGGCCGGTTGCACCGCTGCTGGCCGCCAGCGGCAGGGACGACCTGGCAGGCTGGTTTGATCATCACACCGGGGCATTATCATGAAATGGCTACTGGTCCTGCAGGCGGTGATCCTGCGCGAGCTGCGCCGCTTCCTGCAGCAGCGCTCGCGCTTTTTCGGCGCGCTGGTGCGGCCGCTGATCTGGCTCTTGGTCTTTGCCGCCGGCTTTCGCGCCGCGCTGGGCATCGCCATCACCCCGCCGTACGAAACCTATATCACCTACGACGTGTACATCGTGCCGGGGCTGGTGGGCATGGTGCAGTTGTTCAACGGCATGCAGAACTCGCTGTCCATGGTGTACGACCGCGAGATGGGCAGCATGCGCGTGCTGCTGACCTGCCCGCAGCCGCTGCCCTTCCTGCTGTTTGCGCGCCTGTTCGCCGGCATGTGCGTGTCGCTGCTGCAGGCCTACGCCTTTTTGCTGATCGCCCGCCTGTACGGTGTGGACCTGCCGTGGCAGGGCTTTGTCAGCGTGCTGCCGGCGCTGGTGCTCAGTGGCCTGCTGCTGGGCGCCGCCGGCATGGTGCTGTCGTCGTGGGTGGCGCAGATCGAGAATTTTGCCGGGGTGATGAATTTCGTGGTGTTCCCGCTGTTCTTCCTGTCCTCGGCGCTGTACCCGCTGTGGAAAATGCAGGAAGCCAGCGAGGTGGTGTACCGGCTGTGCAGCCTCAACCCGTTTACCGATGCGGTGGAGATGATCCGCTTCGCGCTGTACGGCCAGTGGCAGCAGGGCGCCATCGTCAACACCCTGCTCGCCACCGCGGTGTGCATGGCGCTGGCGCTGTGGGGCTACCGGCCGCGGCAGCGGGCCTAGGGTTAGCCGCAAGGTATTCCCTTGGCGGGCGGAGGCCCTTGGTAGGGCGGAAGCCCCGCCACAGGGGCGTTCCGCCAGTGTGCGGCCAACTTGGTGTCGGATCGCCCCGTTGGGGCATCCGCCCTACTGCTTGAGCCGGGCAACGACAGGGAGGAAACCTACAGCGGCACCGGCTGCGCCACTACCAGCGGCAGGCCGGCCTCGGCCCAGCCGTCGCTGCCGGACGGGTACCAGTACACCTGGCGGTAACCCAGGCTCAGTGCGCGGCGGGCGGCGTTCCACGACATCCAGCAGTCGCGCAGGCAGTAGAACACCAGTGGCTGCTCGAAGCGGCCGCCACTGAGCCGCGCCAGCTCGCGCTGGAAGTAAGCGGCCATGGCCGGGGCCAGTTCGCCGTAGCCGACATTGGGCAGCCACACGCTGCCCGGCAGGTCCTGCCGCTCGTGGGCCGGCAGCCAGTGGCTGCTGCCGTCGGCAGCGGTGACCTGGCCGGCGGCCATCACGTCCAGCAACAACGGCTGGCGTGCGGCCAACAGTGTCTGCAGCGCGGCGGTGTCCAGCACCGTGGCGCCGGGCAGGGTGTCGGGGGTGGGGGCGCGGTAGTGCTGCAGGCGGTAACCGTCCGGCAGCGCCACCGGCCCGGCATGACATAGTTGATGGCTGCCCAGCAGCAGCAACAGGGCAACACTGATACGGGACAGGCTCATGACAGGCACTCCGCGGCGATACCGCTGCCAGCATGGCAAGGCGACAGGGGTGCCGCCATACGACTTTCGTTTTATGCTGCAGAATTCGATAGAAGAAATGTGCCCACAGAGGCATCGGGATACAAAGCAATATGGATGGAGAACCATGATTGCCAACCAGACACAGCCGGTGCGCCGCTGCCATGTATACAGCGCCGACCCGGAACAGGCCGCCGACGAACTCTACCAGCAGCTGTGGCAGCCGGATTGCTCGCTGGTGCTGCTGTTCGTGGCGCCGGACTACCAGCTGGACAAGCTGGCCCCCGCCCTCGCCCGCCGCTTCGGCGAGGTACCGGTGGTGGGCTGTACCACCGCCGGCGAGATCAGCCCGGACGGCTACCGCTGCCATTCCATCGTCGGCGCCAGCTTTGCCGCACCGGATTTTTTCTCGGTGGTGAAGCGCATCGACGCGCTGCCGGATTTCGACCTCTCCGACGCACTGGGCACGGTGATGGCGGCGCGCTACGCGCTGGGGCAGAAGGCGAGCTTCCCGCTGGAGCGGCGCACCTTCGCGCTGCTGCTGGTGGACGGGCTGTCGGCACGCGAGGAACAACTGGCCGGCCGCCTGGCGCGCGCGCTGGGCGATATTCCGATCTGCGGCGGCTCCGCCGGCGACAATATGCGCTTCGAGCGCACCCATGTGCTGGTGGACGGCGAGTTCGTCAGCGACAGCGCGGTGCTTGTGCTGGTGGCCACCCGCCACCCGTTCGAGGTGTTCAAGTCCGAGCACAGCGTGCGTAGCGGCGAACGGCTGGTGGTGACCGAGGCCGACAGCGAGCGCCGGCTGGTCACCGAGATCAACGCCGAGCCGGCCGCCGCCGAGTACGCGCGCATGCTGGGCGTGGCGCCGGAAAAACTGTCGCCGCTGTCCTTTGCCGCCCACCCGCTGGTGCTCAATGTCGGCGGCGTGCCCTATGTGCGCTCCATCCAGCGCATCAACCCCGACCTGAGCCTGAGCTTCTTCTGCGCGGTGGACGAAGGCATCGTGCTGTCCGGCACCCGCGCGGTGGACATCGTGGACAACCTGGCGCACACCTTCCGCGATTTGCGCGGCCGGCTGGGACAGTTCCAGGTGGTGCTGGGCTTCGACTGCATCCTGCGCACCCTGCCGCTGATGAACTCGGACGCCATCGCCCGCCTGTCCGGCCTGCTGGCGGCCAACGCCGTAGTGGGGTTTTCCACCTACGGCGAGCAATACCAGGCCATGCACGTGAACCAGACTTTCACCGGCATCGCCATCGGCTACGGACACGGCGATGACTGAACACGACACCGACAGGTTGGCCGCACTGGAGCGCGACAACGCCAAGCTGCGCAAGATCAACGAGGCGCTGATGCGCCGCGTGGAGCTGGGCCTGGCCGACAACGGCAACTCCTTCACCTTCTTCCAGGTGGCCGCCGAGCTGGAAACCCGCATCCAGGAACGCACCCGCGCGCTGGAAAAGGCCATGGCCGATCTGGAGGCCAGCAACTTCGCGCTACAGGAGGCCACCCGCGCCGCCGAGCTGGCCAAGAACCAGCTGCACGTGGCGGTGGAAACCATTGCCGACGGCTTTGCGCTGTGGGACCGCGACCACCGCCTGCTGCACTGCAACCGCAAGTTCGCCGAGATGTTCCCGCCGCTCAAGCAGCTGATCGCGCCGGGCCTGCCGTTCGAAACCCTGGTGCGCGCCGCGGTGGCGGCGCGGCTGATCCGCGATGCCGAGGCCGACCCGGAAGCCTGGATCGCCATGCGCCTGGCGCAGCAGCAGGCACCGCAGGACAGCCTGATCCTGGCGATGAGCGACGGCAGCTGGCAGCGGGTGAGCGAGCGCGCCATCGCCGGCGGCGGCCGGGTGGCGATCTACACCGACATCACCGAAATCAAGCGCCAGGAAACCCTGCTGCGCGAGCGCGACCTGGCGGCGCATTCGCAGCTGCTGCACGCCACCATGAACAGCATCCGCCAGGGCCTGGCGGTGTTCGATGGCGACGGCCGGCTGATGGAATGGAACCAGCGCTTCGTGGAGCTGACCCAGCCGACACAGGCCGAACTGGACAGTGGCCAGCTGGCGGAATGGGCGCGCTGCTGCCCGCTGGGCGGCACGCTGGAACACGCCACGCCGGCCGGGCTGATGCTGGAAGTGCAGTACAACCCGATGCCGGGCGGCGGCTTCGTGATGAGTTACACCGATATCAGCGAGCGCAAGGAGGCGGAGCAGGCGCTGCGCGACAGCGAAGCCAAGATCCGCCTGGTGACCGACGCCATGCCGGCGCTGATCGCCTACGTGGACAACCACCAGATCTACCGCTTCACCAACCTCAGCTACGAAAGCTGGTTCGGCATGCCGCGCTCCGAGATCAACGGTCGCACCATGCGCGAAGTGCTGGGGCCGGAGCTGTTCGACGCCCGCAGCCACTACGTGGAACGGGCACTGGCCGGCGAAGCCTCGGTGTTCGAGCTGACGCTGCCGGCGCCGCGCCAGCACATCGAATTCGCCCACGCCACCTTCATCCCGCACTTCGCCAGCGACGGCAGCGTGCTGGGCTTCTTCGCGCTGATCCAGGACATCACCGAAAGCCGCCGCGCCGCGCTGGAGCTGCAGCAGGCCAAGGAACAGCTGGAAGTACGGGTGGAGGAGCGCACCACCGAGCTGTCGGTGGCCAACGGCCGCCTGCGCGAGGCGATACGCACGGTGGAAGATGCGCAGCAGAGCAAGACGCGCTTCTTTGCCGCCGCCAGCCACGACCTGCTGCAACCGCTGAACGCGGCGCGGCTGTTCCTCGCCTCGCTGGCCGGCCAGGCGCTGCCGCCCACCGCGCGCGGCCTGGCGGAAAAAACCGGCACCGCGCTGGAGGCGGTGGACGACCTGATCAACACCCTGCTGGAAATCTCGCGGCTGGATGCCGGCGCGGTGGAAACCGAGCTGCGCCACTTCCCGGTGGCACAGCTGCTGGACCAGGTGGCGGAGGAATTCGCCCCGCTGGCCGAGGCCAAGTCGCTGCGGCTGCAGCTGCACGCCGGCCACGCCATCGTGCACAGCGACTGGGTGCTGCTGGGGCGCATGATCCGCAACTTCCTGTCCAACGCCATCCGCTACACCCGCGAAGGCGGCATCCTGCTGGGCTGCCGGCCACAGCCGGACGGGCTGCTGATCGGCGTGTGGGACCAGGGGCTGGGCATTCCCGGCGACAAGCTGGCGCAGGTGTTCCACGAATTCCAGCGCCTGCCGGAACACCACAGCCTGTGCCCCAAGGGCATGGGCCTGGGGCTGGCCATCGTCAGCCGCCTGGCGCGGCGGCTGGGCTACCGCATCGTGGTGCAGTCGCAATTCGGCCGCGGCTCGCTGTTCGGCGTGGTGGTGCCCTATGGCGATGCCGCCGCGGTGGCCGCCGCGCCACAGCTGGAGGCGCCGCAGCCGCAGGCGCTGCCGCCACAGCGCCAGGGCGCCACCATCCTGCTGATCGACAACGAGGCCAGCATCCTGGAAGGCATGTGCACGTTGCTGAGCGACTGGCACTACCGGCCGCTGCCCGCCGCCTCGGCCAGCGAGGCCATCGCCCTGCTGCAGCAGCAGAACGTGGTGCCGGATGCGATCCTGGCCGACTACCATCTGGATCACGGCTCCACCGGCGTGGACGCCATCCGCAGCATCAACCACCACCTTGGCCGCACCTTGCCGGCAGCGCTGATCACCGCCGACCGCAGCGACGAAGTGCGCCAGCTGGCGGAACAGGGCGGCTGGGCCTGGTTGGGCAAACCGGTGCGCCCGGCACGGCTGCGCACGCTGCTGGCGCACCTGACGCAGCCTGCGGCCAACCTTTGAACCGGCGGCAGGCACAGCGCTGCGCTTGAACCTTGCCGAACCCGGCCAGGCCATGACATTGGCAGCCTTGCTGTTGACATTCGCCGGCAGAATGCCGATGGGGGCATTATCATGAAATTCATATCGCATACCCCACCCCGGCTGGCAGCCTTGCCGGCCAGCTGCGAGAAAGATCATGACCCAGCCCCCCTACCGGCAGTTATGCCAGCTGATCTGGCTTGGCAGCGCCCTGCTGCTGGCCATGCCGGCCGCGGCGCAGGCCGGCACCGTGCTGAAAGTATGCGTGGATGAAGTGCCCTGGCTGCCCTACACCGTGCCCGACGACCGCCGGCCGGGCACCATGCAGCAGTTGCTGCAGCTGACCGCCACCGAGCTGGATGTTCAGGTGGTCTCCAGCTACAAGCCGTGGAAACGCTGCCTGCAGGAAGTGAGCAGCGGGCAGCAGGATGCCCTGCTCGGCGCCGGGCCGGCGCCGCTCAACCTCGGCCTGTCGGTGTTTCCACTGCGCTACGGCAAGGTGGACCCGGAGCGGGCGCTGGGCGCGGCGCGGGTGGTGGCCTTCCGCCGCATCGCCAGCAACGTCGATTGGGATGGCCACCACTTTCAGCACCTCACCCGCCCGGTGGCCGTGCCCAGCAGCTACCCGCTGCTGATCGACGCCGCACGGCGTGGCGGCGCCCAGGTGGACGATGGCGGCAAAAGCTCGGAACAAAACCTGGGCAAGCTGCTGGCGGAACGGGTGGACCTAGCCATCGGCTATGAAAACGATCTGAAGGACGCCACCGACAAGCACTTCCGCGGCCTGGTCACCCAGCTGCCGCTGGCCATCAGCGAAGACTTCTACTACCTGAGCTTTTCCCGGCGCTTCTACACGGCACACATCGCCCTGGCCGAGCAGCTCTGGGCCGCCCTGCCCAGGCTGCGCAAGAGCGACCAGTACCTGCAGCTGATCTCGCACTGATGCCGGCCCCGTAGCCCGGCTGTCCAACCGCCATATCCGGGAACTGCACGACAAAGGCGTTCCGCCACAACGTTGGCCGCATAAGCGGCGGATCGCCCCTGCCGGGGCATCCGCCCTGCCAGGCCCAGACTCTGCACGGCCCGAAAACACCCGCCAAAACCCCGCCAAGCCGCGCCCCGCCTAGATCTGCGACCAAAGTAGCATGGCCGAACCTCCATCCGATTCGCACAATGCAATCACTGCCAGGCCACTGATCCACATTGCCGGCACGTCACCAGAACCCGGAGGAAATCATGCTGCAACAGACCCTTAGCACCATCCAGAACACCATCCCGCTGCGCAGCCAGTACGACAACTTTATCGGCGGCAAATGGGTGGCCCCGGTGCGCGGCCAGTACTTCACTAACCTCAGCCCGGTAACCGGCAAGGCATTGTGCGAAGTAGCCCGCTCCACCGCCGAAGACATCGAACTGGCTCTGGATGCCGCCCACAACGCCGCCGACCGCTGGGGCCGCAGCTCGCCCACCGAGCGCGCCAATGTGCTGCTGCGCATCGCCGACCGCCTGGAGCAATACGCACCGTTCATCGCCGCCGTGGAAACCGCCGACAACGGCAAGCCGCTGCGCGAAACCAACGCCGCCGACATCCCTCTGGCCATCGACCACTTCCGCTACTTCGCCGGCTGCGTGCGGGCACAGGAAGGCAGCCTGAGCGAGATCGACGAGAACACCATTGCCTACCACTTCCACGAGCCGCTGGGCGTGGTGGGTCAGATCATTCCGTGGAACTTCCCGCTGCTGATGGCCGCCTGGAAACTGGCCCCGGCCCTGGGCGCCGGCAACTGCGTGGTGCTGAAGCCGGCCGAGCAGACCCCGATGGCCATCATGGTGCTGATGGAGCTGATCGGCGACCTGATCCCGCCGGGCGTGCTGAACGTGGTGAACGGTTTCGGCCTGGAAGCCGGCAAGCCGCTGGCCACCAACAGCCGCATCAACAAGGTGGCCTTCACCGGTGAAACCAGCACCGGCCGCCTGATCATGCAGTACGCCTCCGAAAACATTATTCCGGTCACCCTGGAGCTGGGCGGCAAATCGCCGAACATCTTCTTCGAAGACGTGATGAACGCCGACGACGAGTTCTTCGACAAGGCACTGGAAGGCTTTGCCATGTTCGCGCTGAACCAGGGCGAAGTGTGCACCTGCCCGAGCCGCGCACTGGTACAGGAATCCATCTACGACGCCTTCATCGAGCGCGCCGTGGCCCGCGTGAAAGCCATCAAGCAGGGCAACCCGTACGACATGAGCACCATGATCGGCGCCCAGGCTTCCAGCGATCAGCTGGACAAGATCCTGTCCTACATCGACATCGGCCGCCAGGAAGGCGCCGAGGTGCTGACCGGCGGTCGCCGTGCGCAACTGGGTGGCGATCTGGCCGGCGGCTACTACGTGGAACCGACCATCCTGGCCGGCCACAACAAGATGCGCGTGTTCCAGGAAGAAATCTTCGGGCCGGTGGTGGCGGTTACCACCTTCAAGACCCGCGAGGAAGCGCTGCAGCTGGCCAACGACACCACCTTCGGCCTGGGCGCCGGCGTGTGGACGCGCGACGGCTCGCTGGCCTACCGCATGGGCCGTGGCATCAAGGCTGGCCGCGTATGGACCAACTGCTACCACCTGTACCCGGCGCACGCCGCCTTCGGTGGTTACAAGAAGTCCGGCATCGGCCGCGAGACCCACAAGATGATGCTGGATCACTACCAGCAGACCAAGAACCTGCTGGTGAGCTACAGCCCCAACGCGCTGGGCTTCTTCTGAGCGGCAAGCATTCTGCTGCGCGGCGCAATCTCGCGGCTGTGATGCTCGCGGTACTAGCTGTACCGCTGCGCTTCTCGCGCCAGCCACGACCCGCTCGCGACGCACGCCACCGCAGATGGGCGCCGTAGGGCGGAAGCCTCGCAAGAGGCGTTCCGCCGCAATGTGAACCACCCAACCGGTCGGCGGATCGCCCCGGCTTGCCGGGGCATCCGCCCTACCGATCCAACCGCAGCACTCATCACCCAACACACAGGCACCCCGGTGCCAGGCCACGGAGGCTCGCATGGTCAGCCGCGTAGACATCACCCCCGCCGCAGCGGAAATGGTGCAGAAACTTACCGCCCGCCATGGCCCGCTGATGTTCCACCAGTCCGGCGGCTGCTGCGACGGCAGTGCGCCAATGTGCTACCCGCAGGGTGAATTCCACCTTGGCGAGCAGGACGTGCTGCTGGGCGAAATCGCCGGCGCACCGTTCTACATGAGCGCCTTCCAGTTCGAGTACTTCCGCCACACCCACCTCACCATCGACCTGGTGGCCGGCCGTGGTGCGAGTTTTTCGGTAGAGGCGCCGGAAGGCATGCGTTTTCTCACTCGCTCGCGGCTGTTCAGCGACGAGGAGCTGGCCGAACTGGCCAAGGATTCACCCACCACATCGCAAGGAAGCACATCATGAAAGCCGTTACCCTCCGTCTGTTGACCCTGTCGCTGCTGGCTGGCGCAGGCAGCCTGGGCCTGTCCGGCCTGGCTGGCGCCCATGGCGACGTTATTCCGCAACCGGTGGATACCGGCAACCTGAAAAAACTCGGCCCGGAATGGCTGGACAGCAACCCCTACCGCGGCAACCCGGAAGCCATCCATATCGGCCATTCCGCCTTCGCGCAGAACTGTGCCCGCTGCCACGGCATCGACGCCATCTCCGGCGGCATCGCCCCGGACCTGCGCCAGCTGCCGGCCGGCGAGGAAGGCGATGCCATCTTCCAGGGCCGCATCCGCCATGGCTCCATCCGCAACGGCGTGACCTATATGCCGCCGTTCGAGAACTTCCTGTCGCAGGAAGCGGCCTGGGCTATCCGTTCCTGGCTCGATACCGTGCACCAGGAGTAAACCCATGCGCCGCCGTCAGCTGCTGGCCGCCCTGTTGCTGGCCCCCCTGCTCGCCCTGCCGGCCGCGCGTGCGGCCAGCCTGGACGACATCCGCGCCACCGGCACGCTGAAGGTGGCGGTGTATCGCGACTTTCCGCCGTTCTCCTTCGTGCAGGGCGGCGAGCTGGTGGGCATCGATGTCGAGCTGGCGCGCGCCATCGGCAAGAAGCTGGCGCTGCCGGTGAGCTTCATGACCATCACCCCGGCCGATGACGTGGACGGCGATCTGCGCAACGCAGTGTGGAAAGGCCACTACCTGGGCGGTGGCACCGCCGACCTGATGCTGCACGTGCCGTTCGACCCGGAGCTGGCGCGCCGCAACGACAACGCCGTGCTGTTCGGCGCCTACTACCGTGAACAGCTGGCCTGGGCCGGCAACAAGCTGCCCGCTTCGGTGCAGCAGATCGACACCCAGCGCGTGGCGCTGGAAAACGACAGCCTGGGCGACTTGTACCTGTCCGCACTGCAGGGCGGCCGGCTGCGCGGCCAACTACAGCACTACCCCGACACGAGCACCGCCTGCCGTGCGGTGGCCGATGGCCGCGCCGAAATCGCCTTCGGCACCCGCAGCGAGCTGGAATGGGGGCTGTATGGCAGCCAGGTGCAGCTGGGCCAGCCGCAGCTGCCCGGCGTCATCAAGCCCAGCTGGGAAATCGGCATGGCTACCAAGGAGAGCCTGCATGATCTGGCCTGGGCGGTGGGCGATGCCCTGACCGAACTGCGTAGCAGCGGCGAACTGGCGGCGATCTTCCAGCACTACCACGCCAGCTACCGGCCGGCGGACGAGCACTAGCCATGCTGCGCCTGCTGCCAGCCCTGCTCTGCCTGCTGCCCGCCTGCGTGCTGGCCGCCAGCCAGGCAGCCAATCAGCACAATGACCCGCTGCACTCGGTGATGTGGGACGTGATGCAGCACACCGTCTTGCAGGACCAGCCGACGGTGTTCGACAGCCGCGTGGTAGTGAGCCTGCCGCGGCAGGTGGAAGACGGCCAGCGCGTGCCGGTCAGCGTGGATGCCAGCGCGCTGGGGCAGGTGGAGGAGCTGCTGCTGTTCGCCGATTACAACCCGCTGCCGCTGGCGCTGCGTTTTCGCATTGGCAGCCTGCGGCCAACCCTGGCGGTGGCCATGCGCGTCAACCAGGCCACGCCGGTACGCGCCGCGGCCCGCACCGCCGACGGGGTATGGCATGTCGGCGGGCAGCTGGTGGATGCGCCCGGTGGCGGCTGCGCACTGCCCACCCCCACCCGCAACAGTACCGACTGGGCCACGCTGCAAGGCCGGCTGTACGGCAAGCTGTGGCCACAGGATGGCCGGCTGCGCGCGCGGCTGCGCATCATGCACCCGATGGATACCGGCCTGGTGGGCAACACGCCGCGCTTCCACCTGAACACCCTGCAACTGGCCGATGGCAACGGTGCGCCGCTGGCCAGCCTGACACTTGAGCCGCCGCTGGCGGAAAGCCCGCTGTTCACCTTCGAGCTGCCGGCCGATACCCCCGGCCCGCTGCGCATCAACGCCGGCGACAGCGACGGCAACCGCTACCAGGCACTGCTGCGGAGCCTGCCATGATGCGCTGCGGCCAACGTTTATCCTTGCTACTGGCCCTGCTGGCGGCCAGTGCCCACGGCCAGGACTACCCGATCCAGCCACAGCAGATTGCACCGGACAGCTGGGCGGTAATTGCCGACACCGGCTACTTCACCCCGGCCAACGGCGGTTTTCTGGTCAACAGCGCCTTCATTGCCAGCGGCGACGGCGTGGTGGTGATAGGCAGCGGCCCGTCGCGCGCCTTTGGCGAGCAGTACCGCCGCGTGATCCAGGGCACCGCCGGGCAGCCGGTGCGCGAGCTGATCATTACCCACAAGCACCCGGATCATTTCCTCGGCAACCAGGCGTTTGCCGATGTGCCCGTCCTGGCCGAAGCCGGCACCAGCGCCATGCTGCGCACCGAGGCCGATGGCCTGGCGGAAAACCTGTACCGGCTGGTAGGCGATCGCATGCAGGGCACCGAGCCGCGCCTGCCCGACACCCTGCTGCAGCCGGGGCCGCACCCGGTGGGCAGCCACCAGCTGGAATTCATCGCCGTGCCCGGCCATACCCAGCACGACATCGCGGTGTTCGACCACAGCACCGGCGTGCTGTACGCCATCGACCAGGTATTCAACGGCCGCACCCCCACCCTGCCCAATGCCGACATCGCCAGCTGGCTGCAGTCGCTGGACCGGCTGGAGGCGCTGCCCTTCAAGCTGCTGGTGCCCGGCCACGGCCCGGTGGCGCGCGATGCCGGCCCGATCCGCGCCACCCGCCGCTACCTGCAATGGCTGGACACCACGCTGCGTGATGCGGCCAACCATGGGCTCACCAGCAACGAAGTCATGGCGCTGCCGCTGCCGGCCGAGTTCGCCAGCTGGGCCGAGGCGCGCGACGAATGGCGCCGCAGCGTGGGCTTTCTGTATGGCCGCTACGAACAGGCGGCGCTTGCCGCACTGGATGGTTCTTGATAGCCGCCAACAAAACTCGCAGAGCACCTGGGCCACGGCGCGCCGGCTGACAGTGCAAGTAGTACGGCCAGGAGGCGCACCGCAAAATCAGGGGTTTTGTCAGTGGCGCATGACCCGCGCCATCCTCCTCCCCGGGCATTACCGTTCGGGTTTCCACCTGCCATGCCGGCAGGTGTTTTTTTATGCAAAAAGCGTATTTGCATCAACCACTTGAAAAGCCCCCACCCCTCCCTTCAGTACAATAGAGAAAGCGCCAATGCCCTCCTAGAGTAATCACTATCAATAATCCGTCGTCAGACTCAGGAGCACATCATGGCTGCCAGCACCACACCGAACATTGCCCAGGGCAAAGTCGTCGCAGTTACCGGCAAGATCATCGCTGTCATGCCCGATGGCAGCCAGCACGTGGTCCAGCTTGGCGAAGTAATCGCCACCGGCGTGCGCCTGATCATCCCGGCCGATGCCACCATCGAACTGCAGGCCGGTAACGGTGAGATTCTGCATATCGCCGAACCGCGCGATCTGACCATTACCGATGATGTGTTCGGCGTTCATACCGCCGGTGCTGGCACAACAGGCACCGATGCCACCGACGCGGCCCTGGCACCTCTGCAGCCGGAAGCCCAGCAAGTACTGGCCTCTCTGCAAAACGGCCTTGACCCGCTGTCCCAGCTGGAAGCCGCCGCCGCCGGTCTGGGCGGGGGCGCAGGGGGTGAGGCCGACAGCGGCATCACCTACGTGATCCTGGGCCGCGTGGCAGAAAGCATCACCCCGGCATCCTTCGAACTGGGCATTACTTCATCCGGCTTTACCGGCACCTCGCTGCCGGTCAGCACACCGCACGACAACCCGCCGAGCATTACCGTAACGGAGCCGACCAACGACGGCCCGGATGCCCATGCGCAAGACGGCCTGGTTTACGAAGCCGGCCTGAACACCCAGACCAGCCAAGGCACCCATGCCGGTGACGGCTCGGCCATGGCTACCGGCACCTTCACCCTCAGCGACCCCGACGGCCTGGGCGACATCGCCAAAGTCACCATCAATGGCCACGACATTCCCCTCGGCCAGCTTGTCGGCACGGTTCTGGGCACCCCGCTGGGCCAGTTCACCATTACCGGTTTCAATACCACGACCGGCGTGGCAACGTATGTTTACACCCTGAATTCGCCGTCCAATGCCGACGGCCCGCACGGCACCACCAGTGAGAACTTCACGCTGACGGTGACCGACAGCGCCGGTAACACCTCCGGCCCGGCACAGATCGTGGTCACCATCGTGGATGATGCACCGCAGATCCATGCGACCAACGGTGAAACGCCGATTATGCTGGTTGACGAAAGCGCCCTGCCAGGCGGCAACGCCTCGCCCGGCGACTCGACCACCGACCATGCGAATTTTTCCGGTGCCTTCAGCAGCCAATACGGTGCCGATGGCGCAGGCCACATCGACTACGCCCTGTCGGTCACCTCCGGCAGCGACAGCGGCCTGATCGATACCGCCACCAACCAGCACGTGCTGCTCTCCGTGAACAGCAGTGGTGTGATTGAAGGCCGCACGGCTGGCAGCGGGGATCTGGTATTCACCGTGCAGGTAGACAGCAGCAGCGGCGAAGTCACCCTTCAGGAATTCCGCGCGGTAGAACACCCGAACGCCAGCGACCCGAATGATTCTGTTTCGCTCTCCTCCGGCCTGGTAGCGCTCAATGCCACCATCACCGATGCCGATGGCTCGCAGGCAAGCGCCAGCATGGATCTCGGCACTTCGCTTTACTTCCGCGATGATGGCCCGGTAATCGAGATCAATCGGGAGGCATTTGCTGCCCTCAACGTGGACGAAACCGCGCTGCCCACCGGCAACCCGGACCTCACCCCGTCCTACGGCACCTCGGATACCGAAAGCTTCTCCGGCCTGTTCACCTCGCACTACGGTGCCGACGGCGCCGGCAGCCTGGTCTACAGCCTGAATGTGACTGCCGGCCCGAGCGGCCTGGTGGATACCGCCACGCATGAAGATGTGATCCTGAGTGTCAACGGCAGTGGCGTGGTGGAAGGCCGCACCGCTGGCGGCGACCTGGTATTCACCGTAGCGGTCGATGGCAGCGGCAATGTCACCCTCGACCTGCTGCGCGCCGTTACCCACAGCGATACCAGCAACCCGAATGATGTCACTTCGCTGGCCAACAATCTGGTGACCCTCACCGCCACCATCACCGATGCCGATGGCGATCACAGCGCCGCCACCGCCAGCATCGGCTCGTCGCTGCACTTCTACGACGACGGCCCGACCGTGAGCCTGAACCAGGATGCCTCTGCATCCCTCAACGTGGACGAAACCGCGCTGCCCACCGGCAACCCGGACCTCACCCCGTCCTATGGCACCTCGGATACCGAAAGCTTCTCCGGCCTGTTCACCTCGCACTACGGCGCCGACGGCGCCGGCAGCCTGGTCTACAGCCTGAATGTGACTGCCGGCCCGAGTGGGCTGGTGGATACCGCCACGCATGAAGATGTGATCCTGAGCGTCAACGGCAGTGGCGTGGTGGAAGGCCGCACCGCTGGCGGCGACCTGGTGTTCACCGTGGCGGTCGATGGCAGCGGCAATGTCACCCTCGACCTGCTGCGCGCCGTCACCCACAGCGATACCAGCAACCCGAATGACGTCACTTCGCTGGCCAACAATCTGGTGACCCTCACCGCCACCATCACCGATGCCGATGGCGACCACAGTGCCGCCACCGCCAGCATCGGCTCGTCGCTGCACTTCTACGACGATGGCCCGACCGTGAGCCTGAACCAGGATGCCTCCGCATCCCTCAACGTGGACGAAACCGCGCTGCCCACCGGCAACCCGGACCTCACCCCGTCCTACGGCACCTCGGATACCGAAAGCTTCTCCGGCCTGTTCACCCCGCACTACGGTGCCGACGGCGCCGGCAGCCTGGTCTACAGCCTGGGCGTGGTCGCCGGCCCGAGCGGGCTGGTGGATACCGCTACTGGTCAGAACGTGATCCTGAGTGTCAACGGTAGTGGCGTGGTGGAAGGCCGTGCTACCGGCGGTGCCCTGGTGTTCACCGTGGCGGTCGATGGCAGCGGCAATGTCACCCTCGACCTGCTGCGCGCCGTTACCCACAGCGATACCAGCAACCCGAATGATGTGACTTCGCTGGCCAACAATCTGGTGACCCTTACCGCCACCATCACCGACAAGGATGGCGACCATAACAGCGCCACCGCCAGCATCGGCTCGTCGCTGCACTTCTACGACGATGGCCCGACGGTAGACCTGACCCATGCTTCGGTCGCCCTCAACGTGGACGAAACCGCGCTGCCCACCGGCAACCCGGACCTCACCCCGTCCTACGGCACCTCGGATACCGAAAGCTTCTCCGGCCTGTTCACCTCGCACTACGGTGCCGACGGCGCTGGCAGCCTGGTCTACAGCCTGAATGTGACTGCCGGCCCGAGCGGCCTGGTGGATACCGCCACGCATGAAGATGTGATCCTGAGCGTCAACGGCAGTGGCGTGGTGGAAGGCCGCACCGCTGGCGGCGACCTGGTGTTCACCGTGGCGGTCGATGGCAGCGGCAATGTCACCCTCGACCTGCTGCGCGCCGTTACCCACAGCGATACCAGCAACCCGAATGACGTGACTTCGCTGGCCAACAATCTGGTGACCCTTACCGCCACCATCACCGATGCCGATGGCGACCACAGCGCCGCCACCGCCAGCATCGGCTCGTCGCTGCACTTCTACGACGATGGCCCGACCGTG
>NZ_LT607802.1:98721-280757 GCF_900090205.1 Vogesella sp. LIG4
GCGTGGTCGCCGGCCCGAGCGGGCTGGTGGATACCGCTACTGGTCAGAACGTGATCCTGAGTGTCAACGGTAGTGGCGTGGTGGAAGGCCGTGCCACCGGCGGTGCCCTGGTGTTCACCGTGGCGGTTGATGGCAGCGGCAATGTCACCCTCGACCTGCTGCGTGCCGTTACCCACAGTGATACCAGCAACCCGAATGACGTCACCTCGCTGGCCAACAACCTGGTGACCCTCACTGCCACCATCACCGATGCCGATGGCGACCACAGCGCCGCCACCGCCAGCATCGGCTCGTCGCTGCACTTCTACGATGACGGCCCGACGGTAGACCTGACCAACGCTTCGGTCGCCCTCAACGTGGACGAAACCGCGCTGCCTACCGGCAACCCGGATCTCACCCCGTCCTACGGCACCTCGGCAATGGCCAGCTTCGCCGGTCTGTTCACCCCGCACTACGGTGCCGACGGTGCCGGCAGCCTGGTCTACAGCCTGGGCGTGGTCGCCGGCCCGAGCGGGCTGGTGGATACGGCCACCGGTCAGAACGTGATCCTGAGTGTCAACGGTAGTGGCGTGGTGGAAGGCCGTGCCACCGGCGGTGCCCTGGTGTTCACCGTGGCGGTCGATGGCAGCGGCAATGTCACCCTCAGCCTGCTGCGTGCCATCGCCCATAGCGACACCAGCAACCCGAATGACGTCACCTCGCTGACCAATAACCTGGTGACCCTCACCGCCACCATCACCGACAAGGATGGCGACCATAACAGCGCCACCGCCAGCATCGGCTCGTCGCTGCACTTCTACGACGACGGCCCGACGGTAGACCTGACCAACGCTTCGGTCGCCCTCAACGTGGACGAAACCGCGCTGCCTACCGGCAACCCGGATCTCACCCCGTCCTACGGCACCTCGGCAATGGCCAGCTTCGCTGGTCTGTTCACCCCGCACTACGGTGCCGACGGTGCCGGCAGCCTGGTCTACAGCCTGGGCGTGGTCGCCGGCCCGAGCGGGCTGGTGGATACGGCCACCGGTCAGAACGTGATCCTGAGTGTCAACGGCAGTGGCGTGGTGGAAGGTCGTGCCACCGGCGGTGCCCTGGTATTCACCGTGGCGGTCGATGGCAGCGGCAATGTCACCCTCAGCCTGCTGCGTGCCATCGCCCATAGCGACACCAGCAACCCGAATGACGTCACCTCGCTGACCAATAACCTGGTGACCCTTACCGCCACCATTACCGACAAGGATGGCGACCATAACAGCGCCACCGCCAGCATCGGCTCGTCGCTGCACTTCTACGACGATGGCCCGACGGTAGACCTGACCAATGCTTCGGTCGCCCTCAACGTGGACGAAACCGCGCTGCCCACCGGCAACCCGAATAACAGCCATGTCTACGGCGCCACGGATACCGAAAGCTTCTCCGGCCTGTTCACCCCGCACTACGGTGCCGACGGTGCCGGCAGCCTGGTCTACAGCCTGGGCGTGGTCGCCGGCCCGAGCGGGCTGGTGGATACCGCTACCCATCAGAACGTGATCCTGAGCGTCAACGGCAGTGGCGTGGTGGAAGGTCGTACTACCGGCGGTGCCCTGGTGTTCACCGTGGCGGTCGATGGCAGCGGCAATGTCACCCTCAGCCTGCTGCGTGCCGTCACCCATGCCGACACCAGCAACCCGAATGACATCACCTCGCTGGCCAACAACCTGGTGACCCTTACCGCCACCATTACCGACAAGGATGGCGACCACAACACCGCCACCGCCAGCATCGGCGCGGCCTTGCACTTCTACGACGATGGCCCGAGTGTCTTCACGCCGGACCAGATCCTGATCGTCGATCAGTCCAGCACCGTCCACACTGTGACTGCAGACCTGAACTTTGCGGCCAACGCAGGTGCCGATGGTGTCGGCAACGTGGTGTTCAACATCACTGACGGGGCCAAAGCAACCGATGCCCAAGGCAACCTGCTTACCCTCAACGGTCAGCAATTGTTCCTGCACTACGGCACCGATCACTCTCATCTGGTTGCCCAGACGGCAGGTGGAACAACCGGTTTCACCGTTACGCTGAACCCGGGCTCCGACCAGTACACCCTTGAAATCGACGGGCCGATCTCGAATGGTACCGAAGTCACGGCCACCAACCTGACCGGTGTCAGCGCCGGTAACGTCAACTACAAGGGCCTGGTCGATATTGGTGGCACCCCCCAGGACGTGCTGATTTCCAGCACCACGGGTACGGTGAACACTTCCAGTACCGACATCGGTATCGGCAACCAGTGGATCAGCACCGGTGAGAATGTCCGCTTCGACTTCGTGAATAGCCTGGCTGTCAATAACGCCAGCAGTACCGGCTTTAACTACACCACCCATAACCTGGCGTTCGACTACACCCAGCTGATCCACCAGGTACAAGGCAATGGCGGGGTGGCAGACATCAACGTCACCCTGGTCGTCGCCAACAACGACAATGTGTTCGGCAACACCGACCCGAACGAAACCCGGCTGCACCTGGGGCTCAATACCAGCAGCATCCAGGTAACGGTACTGGACGGAACCGGCCACACGGTCACCTCCGGCATCACGGTGCACTTCGGCGCCACCGCCAGTGACCCGACGGTGACCATCGATGGCATCCAGGAAGGCTGGTCGTACCACATCACCTCCAGCACGGCCTTCAGCGCGGTGTTTGTGCAGGGGGCAACCGGTAGTTCCGACTTTGCCCTGGGTACATTCGGTTATGGCACCACCAACCAGGGTTTGCCTATCGACCTGAACTACGGCATTACCGGTACAGATGGTGATGGCGACCCGGTCAACAGTGCAGTAACTGCCACCCTGTACCCGGCCGACTCCAGCGTCGAAGGCACCAGTGCTGCCGACAGCCTGACCGGCACCTCGGGCAACGACCACCTGTTCGGCTACGCCGGCAACGACACGCTGAATGGTGGCGCCGGCAATGACGTACTGTCCGGCGGCGATGGCAACGACACGCTGACCGGCGGCCCCGGCAATGACCTGATGTCCGGTGGCTTTGGTTCCGATACCTTCGTGTGGCACCTTGGCGATCAGGGCACCACGGCTGCACCGGCGGCGGACCGCATCACCGACTTCCACACCGCGGAAGGCGATGTACTCGATCTGCACGACCTGCTGCAAGGAGAAAGCAGTGCCACCACGCTGACCCAGATCCTGAACCACCAGGCACCTACGGCCGGCAACCTGCTCAACTACCTGCACTTCACGCAGGATGGCTCGGGCAATACCGTGGTACAGGTCAGCTCCACCGGTAACGTAGCCACCAGCCACGATCAGACCATCACCCTGCAGGGTGTGGCACTGAATACCCTGGGCGCCAACGATTCGGAAATCATCAAGAACCTGCTGCAGCACAACAACCTGAAGACCGACTAAGGCGGTCGCTGCATGACAAAGAGCCGGCATCTGCCGGCTCTTTTTTTGCCCGTGGCGCGCCGCAAATGCTTGCGGCCAACCTTGCCGTAACGGCTACTGCCGCAGCGGCGCGCTGCTGCCGCGCGGCACCAGCCTGCCCTGCAGCACCACGTGGCGGTGGCTGCGCGCCGGGTCTTCCAGCCGCGCCAGCAGCATGGCCATGGCGCTGCGGCCGATTTCGTCCACCGGCTGCTCAATCACCGTCAGGCCGGGGTCGATCAGCCCGGTCCAGACTTCATTATCAAACCCGGCCAGCGCCAGATCGTGCGGCAGGCTCAGCCCGGCAGCCTTGATGGCGCGCACCGCGCCCAGCAGGAAGATGCCGTTGCTGATCAGCAGCGCGCGCGGGCGGTCCGGCTCCGCCAGCCAGGTGCTTACCGCCGCCTCGGCCGCCTCCACGCTGGGCGGCACGAAGCGCGCCGGCGCCGGCAGGCCGGCACTGCCCAGCGCGTCCACGAAGCCGGCGTGGCGCTCGGCGCCGGTGCTGCTGGTATTGCCGAACAGGCCGCCGATATCACGGTAGCCGGCGGCCAGCAGGTGCTCCACCAGCTGCGCGGCGGCGCGGCGGTTGTCCAGTACCACCGCATCGCCGTCGCCCTGCGCCGGGGTGCGGTCGATCATCACCACCGGAAAGCCCAGCGACTCGGTATCCAGCGCCGCGGCGCTGTGGCGGGTGGGCGCCAGGATCACCCCGGTGACGCGCTCCTCGCGCATCAGCTTCAGGTACATGGCCTCTTTTTCCGGGTTCTCGTCGGTATTGCACAGGATGACGCGCATCCCGTTTCGATAGGCTTCGTCCTCAACCGCGCGGCTAACGGCGGTAAAAAACGGGTTGCGGATATCCGACACGATCAATCCTATAGTGTCGGTGTGCTGCGAACGCAGGCGCCGCGCCGCCAGGTTGGGGCGGTAGTCCAGCTTGGCCATCGCCGCTTCCACCCGCTTGCGCACCTTGTCGCTCACCGGGCCGTTGCACAGCACGCGGGATACCGTGGAAACCGACACACCAGCCAGTTCCGCCACATCCTTGATTTTTGCCATCCGCTTTCTCCGGTATCGATTGCAACGCCCATGAGCGTGGTCCGTTGCGTTATTGGCCAAGATGTTACACCGAAAATGAAATCCTTATTGACACAAAAATTGGTATCGATTTCAATGCACGCAAACAAATCAGACACAGGAGACCTCACCATGTCCAGCACGCTGATCCGCCCCGAACTGGTGCGCCTGGGCGCAGCCCCGGCCAGCAAAGCCCAAGCCATCAGGGAAGCCGGCCAATTGCTGGCTGCCGCCGGCCATATCGACCCGGCCTATGTAGACAGCCTGCTGGCGCGTGAGAACGTTGCCAACACCTACCTGGGGCATGGCGTGGCCATTCCCCACGGCATGATCGAACACCGCCACCTGATCCGCAGCACCGCCATTGCCGTGCTGCAGGTGCCGGGCGGCATCGAATGGAACCCGGGTCAGACCGTGCACCTGGTATTCGCCATTGCCGCCCAGTCCGACGAACACCTGGCACTGCTGCGCCGCCTCACCCGCCTGCTGCAGGATGAAGCCGCGCTGGGCCGCCTGTTCGACACCCCGCACCCGGCCGACCTGCTGGCCGCGCTGGAACAGCAGGCACCAGCCGCCGAACCGGCGGAAGCGATCGCCGACTTCGCCCACGGTTTCGACTGGGTGATGGACTACCCCAACGGCCTGCACGCCCGCCCGGCGCAACAGTGGGTGGAAACCGCCCGCCGCTTTGCGGCCAACGTACGGGTGCGCAAGGGAGAAGAAAGCGGCGACGGCAAGAACCTGATCGCCCTGCTGCAGCTGGGCATCGCCCACGGCGAAACCCTGCACGTGTCCGCCGAGGGCCCGGACGCCGAGGCACTGCTGTCCGCGCTGCAGGCCGTGATGAGCGGCCTCACCGCCGGCGAGCAGGAACAGGCCGACAAGGCCGCCAAACAACAACAGGCGCAGGCCGGCCGCGCGCAGTGGCAGCCGGCCGGCAAGCCGCTGGCGCTGGACGGCATTGCCGCCAGCCCGGGCCTGGCCATCGGCCAGCTGCGCGTGCTCAAGCCGGCGGTGCTGGAGGTGCCGGATCACCCGGTACTGCTGGGCAGCGGCGGTGACCAGCTGGATGCCGCGCTGGCCGCCACCCGGCTGGAACTGCAGGACCTGGCCGCCGCCACCGGCAAGCGCATGGGCGCTACCGAGGCCGGCATCTTCCGCGCCCAGGCCGAGCTGCTGAACGACACCGACCTGATCACCCTCACCTGCCAGCTGATGGTGGAAGGCCACGGCGTGGCCTGGGCCTGGCACCAGGCAGTGAGCCGCCTGGCCGAGCGCCTGGCCGCGCTGGGCAACCCGCTGCTGGCGGCGCGCGCCGCCGACCTGCGCGACGTGGGCCTGCGCGTGCTGGACCAGCTGGCGCCGGAACTGGGCGCACGCCGCAAGCCGCTGGACGAAGGCAGCAACCTGATCATCGCCGCCGCCGACCTCACCCCGTCCGACACCGCCGCGCTGGACCCGCAGCGCATCATCGGCCTGTGCACCGCGCAGGGCGGCCCGTCCTCGCACACCGCCATCATCGCCCGCACCGTGGGCCTGCCGGCGCTGGTGGCGCTGGGCAGCTCGCTGCTGGATCTGCCGGATGGCGCCACCGCCATCATCGACGGCGACAGCGGCCGCCTGTACCTGAACGCCGACGAAGCCGACCTCGCCAGCGCCCGCCAGTGGATGGCCCGCCAGCAGGAAGCCGCGCGCAAGGCCGCCGCCGCTGCCATGGCGCCGGCTGCCACCCAGGACGGCAAGCGCATCGAGGTAGCCGCCAACGCCAACCACCCGGATCAGGCCGCCGCCGCAGTGAAGGCCGGCGCCGAAGGCGTGGGCCTGATGCGCACCGAATTCCTGTTCCTGGAGCGCGACAGTGCGCCCAGCGAAGACGAGCAGTACCAGAGCTACCGCGGCATGCTGGACGCGCTGCAGGGCAAGCCGCTGATCGTGCGCACCCTGGACATCGGCGGCGACAAGCAGGTGCCCTACCTGAACCTGCCGCACGAGGAAAACCCCTTCCTCGGCGTGCGCGGCGTGCGCCTGCTGCTGCGCCGCCCGGACCTGCTGGAGCCGCAGCTGCGCGCCATCTACCGCGCCGCCAGCCACGGCCCGCTGTCCATCATGTTCCCGATGATCACCAGCCTGGAGGAGGTAAAGGCGCTGCGTGCGGTGTGCGAGCGCATCCGCCAGGAGCTGGGCGCACCGGAAGTGGCGCTGGGCATCATGGTGGAAGTGCCGGCGGCAGTGGCCATGGCCGACCAGCTGGCCGAGCACGTCGATTTCTTCTCCATCGGCACCAATGACCTCACCCAGTACGTGCTGGCCATCGACCGCCAGCACCCGGAGCTGGCGCGCGAAGCCGATGCGCTGCACCCGGCGGTGCTGCGCATGATCCGCCAGACGGTGGAAGGTGCCAGCCGCCACAACCGCTGGGTGGGCGTGTGCGGTGGCATCGCCGGCGACCCGCTGGGCGCCGCCATCCTGGCAGGCCTCGGCGTGCAGGAGCTGTCGATGAGCCAGCGCGACATCGCCAATGTGAAAGCCATGCTGCGCCGCTGCTCCAGCGGCCACCTGGCCCGCCTGGCCGCCGACGCACTGCGCTGCGCCGACGTAGGCGCGGTGCGTGCACTGGCCGCGCGCCTGGAATCGCTACCGGAAGAGGTGGAAGCATGAGCCGCCAGGTGCTGACCATCACGCTGAACCCGGCGCTGGATCACACCATCACCCTGCCTGCGCTGGGCGTTGGCCGCGTCAACGTGGCGCTGGATGCAGCGCAGACCCCGGGCGGCAAGGGCGTGAACGTGGCCAGCTGCCTGGCCGACTGGGGCGTGCCGGTGATGGTGAGCGGCCTCTTGGGCCGCGACAACGCCGGCGCCTTTGTCAGCCTGTTCGAGGACAAGGGCATCGCCGACCGCTTCCTGCGCCTGCCGGGCAGCACGCGCACCAATATCAAGCTGGTGGCGCAGGACACGCGGGATACCACCGACGTGAACCTGCCCGGCGTGGCCGTGCCGGACAACGCGCTGCCGCTGCTGGTGGAGCAGCTGCAACACCTGGTGGAAGACGGCCAGATCGTGGTGGTGGCCGGCAGCCTGCCGCCGGCACTGCAACAGGCCGGCTACCTGCCACTGCTGCGCGAACTCAAGGCACTGGGCGCCGAAGTGGTGCTGGACACCAGCGGCGATGCGCTGGAGCAGGTGCTGCTGCAGCGCGACATACTGCCGGCAATGATCAAGCCCAACCGCCACGAGCTGGAAGACTGGGTTGGCCGCGAGCTGCCTACGGTGGCCGAGGTGGCCGCCGAGGCGCGCCGCCTCAACCAGCATGGCATCGCCACCGTGGTGGTATCGCTGGGCAGCGACGGCGCGCTGCTGTCCACCCGCCAGGACGGCTGCTGGCTGGCCAGCCCGCTGCCTGTCACCCCGCTGAGCACCGTGGGTGCCGGCGACGCGCTGGTGGCCGGCATGGTGGCCGCGCGTCACGCCGACCAGAGCTGGCCGCAGGCACTGCGCCTGGGTACCGCCTTTGCCGCCGCCAAGCTGCAGCGGCTGGGGCCGCACCTGCCGCCGCGGGCGGAAGTAAAGGCATTACTGGAGCAAGTACAGCTGCAGGCCTTGTAGCAGGCTTGCGGCCAACCTTACAGATTCATCCGGCCCGTACCGCCCCCTACTACAACAGCTCGGACGGGCCGGACACGTCAGGGCGCCTCGAAAAACCTCGGTAGCGAGACAAGGTGCGAACAGAACTGCAGAAAGCATGTTTTGCAAGCAACGCAGTATCGCGACGAAAGCGGGCGTTTTTCGAGCTGCCCTTCAGCAGCACAACGAGAGGAGACAACGATGTCAACACTGCTGGCCGTACTCACCTGCCCCGAGCGCAGCACCCAGAGCCTGCTGGCCGCCGAAGCGCTGCGCAAGGCCGCCAAACAGCTCGGGCAGGCCATCCGCATCGAAACCCATACCGCGCAAGGCGTGCAGGACCCGCTAAGCGAGTCGGAACTCGCCGCCGCGCAGCAGGTGATCCGCGTCGGCGCCAGCGGCAGCGATGCCCGCTTCTCCGGCAAACGCGAGCACCTGGCCGCGCTGGAAGCGGTGCTGGCCGACCCGTCCGCCGTGCTGAACGCCGCATTGCAGGCAACGCCGGTGGCCGCGGCCGCCAGCCAGCCGCTGTCCATCGTCGCCATCACCTCCTGCCCCACCGGCATCGCCCACACCTTCATGGCCGCAGAAGGCCTGAGCGGCGCCGCCGAGGCGCTGGGCCACCGCATCAAGGTGGAAACCCAGGGCTCGGTGGGCTCGCAGAACGCGCTGACCGCCGCCGACATCGCCGGCGCCGACCTGGTGATCATCGCCGCCGATACCCAGGTGGACACCAGCCGCTTTGCCGGCAAGCGCGTGTTCATGAGCGGTACCAAGGCAGCCATCAACGACGGCAAGGCGCTGATCGGCAATGCCCAGGCCAATGCCAAACTGCAGGCGGCTGCAGCCGGCGGCCAGGGCGCGGCAGCCGGTGCCGCCAGTGCCAGCAAGGAGCGCAGCGGCGCCTACAAGCACCTGATGACCGGCGTGTCCTTCATGCTGCCCTTCGTGGTGACCGGCGGCCTGCTGATTGCACTGGGCTTCGCACTGGGCGGCATCTATGTGTTCGATGACGCGCACAAGGGCACGCTGGGCTGGACACTGTTCAATATCGGCGCCAAGGCTTCGTTCGCGCTGATGGTGCCGGTGCTGGCCGGCTACATCGCCTACTCCATCGCCGACCGCCCCGGCATCGCCCCGGGCATGGCCGGCGGCATGATTGCCGGCGCCATCGGCTCCGGCTTCCTCGGCGGCATCGTCGCCGGTTTCATTGCCGGCTACTCGGTGAAGTACCTCAACGAGAAGATCCAGCTTGGGCGCAACTTCGATGGCCTCAAGCCGGTGCTGATCCTGCCCTTGCTGGGCACCACCATCGTCGGCCTGCTGATGTACTTCGTGCTGGGCCAGCCGGTGGCGGCGGCGCTGGGCGCGGTAACCGAATGGCTGAAGGGCCTGCAGGGCAGCAGCGCGCTGGTGCTGGGCATGATCCTGGGCGGCATGATGGCCTTCGACATGGGCGGCCCGATCAACAAGGCGGCCTACACCTTCGCCACCGGCCTGATCGCCAGCCAGGTGTACGCACCGATGGCCGCGGTGATGGCCGCCGGCATGACCCCGCCGCTGGGCATCGCCCTGGCCGCGCTGCTGTTCAAGAACCGCTTCACTGCCGATGAGCGCGAAGGCGCCAAGGCCGCCGGCGTGCTGGGCATTTCCTTCATTACCGAAGGCGCCATCCCGTTTGCCGCCAAGGACCCGCTGCGGGTGATCCCGTCGCTGGTGGCCGGCTCGGCACTGGCCGGCGCCATCTCCATGGCCTCCGGCTGCCAGCTGCGCGTGCCGCACGGCGGCGTGTTCGTGCTGCCGATTCCGAATGCGGTAAGCAACCTCGGCATGTATATCGTGGCGCTGCTGGCCGGCACCGCGCTCACCGCCGTGCTGCTGGGCGTGCTGAAGAAAAGCCCGGATGCGGCCAACGCCTAAACAGGCACCAGCTTTCTCTCCCTCCTGCCCCTCGCAGGTCCGGTCCGTGCGCCCTCGGTGGCGCCGGGCCGTTTTTTTTATGTGCGCCAGTCCGTGACCTTGCTGAAACGTTTACTTACAATGTGCTGAAAGATTCGCGCTTGCCAGCAGGCGCGCAGCCATTGCAAGGAGCGCCCGCATGCCGCTCAGCTACCAGTTGCATGACACGGAAGCCAGCATCCACATCCGTGGCCATTTCAACTTTTCGCTGCACACCGATTTTCACGCCGCCTGCCGCGCCATTCTGGCCAGCAGCAAGGTGCACTGCCTGGAAATCAACCTGCAGGATGCCGACTACCTGGACAGCTCGGCGCTGGGCATGCTGCTGGTACTGCGCGAGCAGGCGCTGCCGCGCGACATCAGGCTGCTGATCACCAACGCCCGCCCGGCCTTGCGCCAGGTGCTGGCAATTGCCCATTTTGAAAAATTCTTCCATATCGACTAATAAGCTGTTTACGGTCTGCTGCGCTTCGGCGTTGAATGCGATTGCGGGATGCGCATATATGCTGTGCAGCTTCCGCTTCCTCCGCCGCTTCTGCCTTGCCTCGCGCTGGCCCGCGAGATCGTAAACAGGTTCCAAGGTATCCACATGCGTCAGCTGAATGTGCTGGTTGTTGATGACAGCAAGGTAAACCGCCTGGTAATCGCCCGCCTGATCAACAACCTGGGCCACCTGGTGACCGAGGCCAACAACGGCGTGGAGGCGCTGGCCTATTGCGAGCGGCAGCTGCCGGACCTGATCCTGATGGATGTGATCATGCCGGAGATGGACGGCCTCTCCACCACGCGCAAGCTGCGCGCGCGCTACACCAAGCAATGGATTCCCATCATCTTCCTTACCGGCAAGAGCGATCAGGAAGACGTGCTGGCCGGGCTGGAAGCCGGTGGCGACGACTACCTCACCAAGCCGGTGGACACCAAGCTGTTGGCCGCAAAGATCCGCGTGATGGTGCGCATCGCCGAGATGCAGCAGCGCATCACCCAGGATGCCAAGCGGCTGGAAGCCTACTACCACGCCAACCAGATGGAGCAGCAGCTGGCCGAACACGTGCTGGACAACCTGTACGGCGACCGCCAGGAAGGCGCGCTGGAGCAGTGGATCAAGCCGACGGTGCAGTTCAGCGGCGACATCATCACCGTGGCCAAGTCACCGGCCGGCACCCTGCATTTCATGCTGGCCGACAGCACCGGCCACGGCCTGGCGGCGGCCATTGCCTGCCTGCCGGCGGCCACGGTGTTCTACGCCATGACGCAAAAGGGCTTCGGCATCCATGCCATTGCCCGCGAGATCAACAAGAAACTTAAGCAGCAGCTGCCGGTGGGCCGCTTCGTGGCCGCCACGCTGGTGGCGATCTCGCCGCTGGAGCGCACCGTCACGGTGTGGAACGGCGGCATCCCCTACGCCGCCTTCATCAACGAAGCCGGCGAGGTGGAGCGACGCTTCGACTCCACCCACCCGCCGCTGGGCATTCTGCCCAATGCCGACTTCGACCCCAGCGTGGAGGTGTTCCGCTGGAGCCGCCCGGGGCGCATCCTGGTGTGCTCCGACGGCCTCACCGAGGCACTGGACGGCGACGGCCAGCCGCTGGACATGGCTGATATCACCGCACTGCTGGCCCACAAGCTTGCAGACAAGGTCATCGACACGGTAGCGGCCAAAGTGGGCAGCCACCTGGGCCGCAGCGAGAACGTGGACGATATCTCGGTGGTGATCGCCCCGTGCAGCAACAGCCACGCCCCGCAGCCCAACCAGGTACAGCCGGCCAGCTTCACCCAGCTGGCCAACTGGGAAATCCGCCTCACCTTCGGCCCCAGGGAACTGCGCGACGACCTGGGCATGCCCACGCTGCTGGGCTGGCTCAACCAGATCGGCCTCAACGAGCAGCAGTTCAGCGACATGCTGCTGGTGGTCACCGAGCTGTTCACCAACGCACTGGATCACGGCCTGCTGGCGCTGGATTCCAGTGACAAGGACAGCAGCAACGGCTTCACCCACTACCTGACACTGCGCCAGCAACGCCTGGCCGCCCTGCAGGAAGGCCGTATCCAGGTGGCAATGCGCCGCGACGGCGACCTGCTGCGGCTGTCGGTACAGGACAGCGGCCAGGGCTTCGACCTGAACAAGCTCCACAGCCAGCCGGACAACGCCAAGCACGGCCGCGGCATCGCGCTGATCCACCGCCTGTGCCGCCAGGTGAGCTACCACGATGGCGGCACCCGCGCAGAAGTGGCCTATCAACTGTAAACTGGCGCGCCTCACCCCGACCACCCGCCTTGCGGCCAACCCTGCCCATGTCGTTTACCCTGCAGCACGCCGGCCACGCCGAACTGGAAATCAAGAAAAGCCGCTTTCTGGGCTGCGTGGAGCCGATGGCCGACCGCGCCGGTGCGCAGGCACGGGTGGCCGAGCTGAAAGCAGCCCACCCCGGCGCCGCCCACGTGTGCTGGGCGCTGCTGGCCGGTGGCCATAGTGCCGCCAACGACGACGGAGAACCTTCCGGCACTGCCGGCCGGCCGATGCTGGAAGTGCTGCGCCACCAGCAGCTGGATGGCGTACTGGCCACCGTGGTGCGCTACTACGGCGGCGTGAAACTGGGCGCCGGCGGCCTGGTGCGTGCCTACACCGACAGCGTGGCGCGCGCACTGGACGGCGTGCCGCGCCAGCAGCGCCAGACTCTGAGCCAGCTGCATTGCCGCTTCCCCTACCCGCAGGAAGGCACCGTACGCCGCCTGCTCGCCCGCCACGGCGCGCAGCTGGAAGAAGTGACACATCAGGATGCGGTGCACTGCCGCTTCAGCATCGTGGCCGCCGAGGCGGAGGCGCTGCGCCAGGCGCTGAACGACGCCTGCCACGGCCAGCTAGCCTGGCTGGATGAGGCGTAGGCCCCTTCTTGCCAGTCAAGCCGGTAAAGACACGCGGTAAACGTTGGGCTTCGCTACGCTCAACCCAAGCTACACGGCTGGGCGAGGTGTAGCCATGTAGGGCGGAAGCCCGTCAGGGCGTTCCGCCACACACCGCCAACTTGCGGCCAACCTTACACCCGCCCTACCCACCACGTAGGTTACGGTCGAGCGTAGCAAGGCCCAACGTTTAGCGTGTCTGGTTCTGCATCCGCTGCGCGGATGATGTTTGAAGTTGCCGGTTCCGCCCGGCGTACGGGGAGGGGGGCGTGCCGCCGCCCCCTCCACCCCCGCTCGCCGGATGGTTATAGAGCTGGTGGTCCGCGAAACCCCGCCCAACAAGGCATTCGCCAGGCGTCGGCAATTCGCCGTTTGCTAACGTCAAACGGCTCAAGTGCCGCCTTAAAACCTGGCGAACACCATTTTGGCCGGCGCTCCCCGTGGGGCAGTTTGGGCGCCTCACAACGTTGGCTGCATGTGCATAGAGAGTGGACATTGCCCCTGTGACCCATCAGGCCCACCACGCCACACCGCCAACACCAGCACGCATGCCCCGCTGCGACTAAAGTCGCATTTCCCCCCACCCATGGGCTTCTTATAGTGGTCTGGCCAATCCGGCATTCCCTCTATCGTCAGGAGACTCCCATGCGTACCTGGACAACCCCGCAAGTAATCGAAGTGTCCCTCGGCTGCGAAATCAACTGCTATATGTGCGCCGAGCGCTGAGGCCGCCACCATGTTGCGCGTCATTGTGCTGGGAGCAGCGGCGGGCGGTGGTCTGCCGCAGTGGAACTGCGCCTGTGAAGCCTGCCATGCCGCCCGCGAGGGTGGGCTGCTGCCGCAGACGCAATCCTCCATCGCCGTCTCGGCCGATGGCGCGCACTGGGTGCTGATCAACGCTTCGCCCGACATCCGCCAGCAGTTGGCGGCCACGCCGGCGCTGCAGCCGCGGCAGTTTCCCCGTTCCACCCCGCTACAGGCGGTACTGCTCACCAATGCCGACGTGGATCATATCGCCGGCCTGCTGTCGCTGCGCGAAGGGCAGCCGTTCGCGCTGTACGCCACCCGCCGCGTGCAGGGCGTGCTGGCTGCCAACGCGGTATTCAATGTGTTGGATCGCCAACTGGTTCCGCGCCACGCGCTGGCGCTGGATGAGCTGCAGCCGGTACTGACAGCCGACGGCGCCGACAGCGGCGTGCGGGTGGAAGCCTTCACCATTCCCGGCAAGGTGGCACTGTGGCTGGAAGACCCGGCTGCGGCCAACTTTGGCAGCGTGGCGGAAGACACCATAGGTCTGGCGATTTCCACTGCCGACAGCGTGGGGCGGCTGATCTACCTGCCAGGCTGTGCCGCCCTGCCGGACGCCATCAAGGCACGGCTGCGCCCCGGCGACAGCCTGCTGTTCGACGGCACTACCTACACCGACGACGAGATGATCCGCGCCGGCCTCGGCAGCAAGACCGCCGCGCGCATGGGCCACCTGCCGATGAGCGGCGAGGCCGGCAGCATCGCGCTGTGGCGTGACGTGCCGCTGGCCGGCAAGCGCTTCATCCACATCAACAACAGCAACCCCGTCCTGTTGCCGCACAGCCCCGAGCGCGCCGCCATTGCCGCCGCCGGCTGGCAGCTGGCGCACGACGGCATGGAGTTCAGCGTTGAATAAGCCACTCACTGCCCCGCTGTCGCCGGCGGAACTGGAAGACGCGCTGCGGACCATCGGCCACGCGCGCTATCACAACCTGCATCCCTTCCACCACCTGCTGCACGGTGGCAAGCTGAACTTCGGCCAGGTACAGGCCTGGGCGTTGAACCGCTACTGCTACCAGGCGGCGATTCCGCGCAAGGACGCGGCGCTGATCAGCCGCATCCACGACCGCGAACTGCGCCGCGAATGGGTGCAACGCATCCTCGACCACGACGGCTACGGCGACGAGGAAGGCGGCATCGAGCGCTGGCTGGTGCTCACCGACGGCCTGGGCCTGCCGCGCGATTACGTGATCTCGCGCCAGGGCGCGCTGCCGGCCACGGCGTATGCGGTGGAAGCCTACGTGGACTTCGTCGCCCGCCAGCCGCCGGTGGTGGCGGTGGCCTCCTGCCTCACCGAACTGTTCGCCCCGGCCATCCACCGCGAGCGCATCGTCGGGCTGCTAGAAAACTACGACTTCATCGACGACAAGGTGCTGGCCTACTTCCGCCGCCGCCTGACGCAGGCGCCGCGCGATGCCGACTTCGCGCTGGACTACATCAAGCGCCATGCGCTGACCGTCGCCGAGCAGCAGGGCGTGCTGGACGCGCTGACCTTCAAGTGCAATGTGCTGTGGGCACAGCTGGACGCGCTGTACAGCGCCTACGTGGCCCCCGGCATGATCCCGCCCGGCGCCTTCGACCCGGCACAGCCGCCATGCTGAGCCTCACCGACAGCGTGCGGCTGGCGCCCGGCACCCGGCTGCAGCACGACAAGGTACGCCAGCGCTGGGTGCTGCTGGGGCCGGAACGCATGCTGATCATCGACGAGCTGGCGCGGCTGTGCCTGGAGCGCAGCGCCGGCGTCAACATCGGCCAGCTGTGCGACAGCCTGGCCGCGGAATTCGCCGCACCGCTGGCCACCGTGCAGCAGGACGTGCTGGCGCTGTTCACCACCATGAGCGAGAAAGGTTTTCTGCGCCATGACTGATACCACCGCGACTGATTCGACCGCCACAGGCCAGCTGGAACCGCCACTGGCCATCCTGCTGGAACTCACTCACCGCTGCCCGCTGCGCTGCGCCTACTGTTCCAACCCGCTGGCGCTCACCCCGGCCAGCCACGAGCTGGACACCGCCGGCTGGCGCGAGGTGCTGCGCCAGGCCGCCGACATGGGCATGCTGCAGGTGCATTTTTCCGGCGGCGAGCCGATGGCGCGCAGCGACCTCACCGAGCTGGTGGCCTACGCCAGCGAGCTGGGGCTGTACAGCAACCTGATCACCTCCGGCGTGCTGCTGGATGCGCCAAGGTTGGCCGCATTGCAGGCCGCCGGCCTCAATCACGTACAGCTGAGCTTCCAGGGACTGGAGGACGCGCAGGCGGACCGGCTGTCCGGCTTTCGCGGCGGCGTGGCAAAAAAACAGGCGGCGCTGGCCCTGGTGCAGCAGCACGGCCTGGCGCTGACGCTGAACTTCGTCATCACCCGCAGCAACGCCCACGAGCTGGACGCCATGCTGCACTACGCCGACCAGCACGGCATCGCCCGCGTGGAAGTGGCCAACACCCAGTACTACGGCTGGGGGCTGCAGAACCGCGCGGCGCTGATTCCCAGCGAGGCGCAGCTGGACGCGATGACCGCCACCGTGACGCAGTGGCGCGAGCAAACCCGCGGCCGCATGGTGATCGACTACGTGATCCCCGACTACTACGCGCGCCGCCCCAAGGCCTGCATGGGCGGCTGGGCGCAGCGCTTCCTCAACGTGATGCCCGACGGCACCCTGCTGCCCTGCCACGCGGCGCAAACGCTGGCGCACCTGCAGTTTCCGCGCGTGCCAGACAGCACCCTGCACGCCGCCTGGTATGAGTCACCCGCCTTTGCCGCCTACCGCGGCACCAGCTGGATGCCGGAACCCTGCGGCGGCTGCGAGCACAAGGAGCGCGACTTCGGCGGCTGCCGCTGCCAGGCGCTGGCGCTGGCCGGCAGCGCCGACACGCTGGACCCGGTGTGCGAACGCTCACCACAGCACGAACAGGTGGTCACCCTGGCGCGGCGCGAAGCGCAGCTGGGCGAGCAGCCCTACACCCTGCGCAGCTTCTCCTTCAACGCCTGAAACAGCATGCGGCCAAGCTTGCGCCGGCCATAAAACGAAACCGCCCTGCCGCAATAAGCGCCAGGGCGGTTTTTGATCGGCCAGGGTTGGCCGCAAGCCTTACTTGAGCGGAATCTTCATTGCCGCCGGCACCGGCACCGCGGTCACACTGTTCTTCGGGCTGCCATCGATCAGCCGGTCGGAATACACCAGGTACACCAGCGTGTTGCGGCGGGCATCCACCATGCGCACCACGCGCACATGCTTGAACAGGATGGAAGCACGCTCGGTGAACACCTCGTCCTCCTGCCGCAGCGGCCCCTTGAAGGCGATGTCGCCCACCTGGCGGCAGGCCACCGACGCCTCGGCCTTGTCCTCGGCCAGCCCCAGCGCGCCGGACACACCGCCGGTCTTGGCGCGTGACAGGTAGCAGCTCACCCCGCTCACCAGCGGGTCATCGAACACCTCCACCACGATCTTGTGATTGGGTCCGATCAGCTTGAAAGCGGTGGAAACATCGCCCACTTTCTCCGCCTGCGCCAGCAGCGGCAGCGCCGCCAGCGTTACTGCACACAACCAGTGCTTCATATTGGCCTCCGATTCAAGCATTACCCTCAGACGGGAAAGTATGCAGCATGCCGGATATAAATGAGCAGCCCGTGACATTGATTGGCAAAAAGACGGCAAGCAGCCGGCCGTAATCATCCGCCGACAGCAATAAAACGCGCGAATGCAAAAAAGCCATCCGTGTGGATGGCTTTTTTGTCTGAAACGGGTTCTTTGGTCGGGGCGAGAAGATTCGAACTTCCGACCCCCTGCACCCCATGCAGGTGCGCTACCAGGCTGCGCTACGCCCCGACGAAAGAGGGAACAATTATAGGCAATGAATCAATTCTTGCCAAGTGAGATATCCAGCCAATCCACCAGCGACTGCAATTCCGCGCGAACCTGCTGCGCGGTCATCGGTGCCGGCGCATCGCTGCTCAGGCGCTGGCGCGCACCGTGCAGGGTAAAGCCGTCGTCGTACAGCAGCTCGCGAATGCGCCGCACCAGCAACACTTCCGCGTGCTGGTAGTAGCGGCGGTTGCCGCGGCGCGTGACATTGCGCAACTCGGAGAACTCCTGCTCCCAGTAGCGCAACACGTGCTGTTTTACACCGGTCAGCTCGCTGACCTCACCAATGGAAAAGTAGCGCTTGGCCGGGATCGGCGGCAGCTCAGCCTTGTTTGTCGGCATGATAGAGTTCAACCATTCCCTTGAGTTTCTGGCTAGCGTGGAAAGTTACCACGCGACGGGCAGTGATGGGAATCTCTTCGCCGGTTTTCGGGTTGCGGCCCGGGCGCTGCGGTTTATCGCGCAGCTGGAAGTTGCCGAAACCGGACAATTTCACGCTGGTACCGGTTTCCAGCGTGGAGCGGATCTCTTCAAAAAACGATTCCACCATGTCTTTGGCTTCGCGCTTGTTCAGGCCCACTTTATCGAACAAGAGATCGGCCAACTCGGCCTTGGTCAAAGTCATGACTATTCCTCACTACTGCTGTATTGCTTGAACAAGCCGCCCGCAGCGGCGGGCGGCCAACGGTTATTAATGCAGATTCAGGCGCGCAGTTCCGCGCCGCAGGCCTGGGCGGCAGCCAGCATGGCGGCCACGCCCTGCTCCACTTCCTCGTCCACCAGAGTGCGATCCGGCGCCTGCATGATGATGCGCAGCGCCAGGCTCTTCTTGCCTTCTTCCACGCCCTTGCCACGGTACACGTCGAACAGCGCCAGTTCGCGCACGGACTCCGGCGCGGCAGCCTGCATGGCCTGCTGCAGGCTGGCCAGGGTCACCTCTTCGGCCACCACCAGCGCCAGGTCGCGGCGTACCGGCTGGAACTTGCTCACCGGCTGCAGCGCCACGCGGCGGCTCTGCTCCACCACCTCGGCGGCCAGTTCGAACAGCACCGGCGCGGTACTCAGGCCGTAGGCCTGCACCCAGCGCGGATGCAGTTCGCCTACGTGGCCCACCACGGCGCCGTCCAGAACCACCTCGGCGCAACGGCCAGGGTGGAAGGCCGGGTGTTCGCCCTTGCGGTACTCGGCCACGCGCGGCTGCAGCAATGCCTCCACATCGGCCTTGGCATCGTAGAAGTCCACGCGCTCGGCCTTGCTGGCCCACTGCTCGGCCACACGGCTGCCATAGGCGAGGCCGGCCACGCGTTCCGGCTGCTGCAAGCTACCATCGGCCTGTTTCAGGAATACGCGGGCGATCTCGAACACGCGCACACGGTTGTGCTTGCGGTTGAGGTTGCCGGCCAGCACGTCCACCAGGCCACCGATCAGGCTGGAGCGCATCACGCTCATCTGGCTGGCGATGGGGTTCTGCAGACGCACCGGGTTGTTGTTGCCGGCGAAATCACGCTCCCACTTTTCTTCCACGAAGGCGTAGCTGACGATTTCCTGGAAATCGCGGCCAGCCAGCAGGCGGCGCACTTCGCTGCGCGGGCGCAGGGTTTCCGGCTGCGGCAGCATGGCCAGGCGCGAACGCGGCGCGTCGGACGGAATCGTGTCGTAGCCGTATACGCGGGCAATTTCCTCGATCAGGTCTTCTTCGATGGCGATGTCGTAGCGGAAGCTCGGCGCCTCCACCACGAAGCCGTCCTCCACCGCGTCGAAGACAAAGCCCAGGCGGGTGAAGATGGCGGCGATCTGCTCTGCGGCCAACGTTACGCCCAGTACCTTGGCCACGCGTGCGGTACGTACCTTCACGCGGTTGCGCGCCGGCAGCTCGGCCACGGTTTCCACCAGCGGGCCGGCGGCGCCGCCGCAGATTTCCAGCGTCAGCGCGGTGGCGCGTTCGATGGCTTCCTGCTGCAGCATGAAGTCCACGCCGCGCTCGTAGCGGTAGGAGGAGTCGGAGCCGAAGCCCAGCTCACGCGCCTTGCCGGCGATGATGTCCGGGTTGAAGAACGCGCTTTCGAAGAAGATGTCGCTGGTTGCGGTGGTTACGCCGCTTTCCAGCCCGCCCATGATGCCGGCAATGGCCAGCGGCTTGCTGTCATCGGCAATCACCAGCAGTTCCGGCGTCAGTGCCACTTCTTTTTCGTTCAGGCACACCAGCTTTTCGCCATCACGGGCAAAGCGCACGTTGATGCCGCCGTCCAGCTTGGCCAGATCGAAGGCATGCATCGGCTGGCCCTGCTCCAGCAGCACGTAGTTGGTGATGTCCACGATGGCGGAAATCGGACGCAGGCCGGAGCGTTCCAGGCGGCGCTGCATCCATTCCGGGGTAGCGGCGGCGGCGTTGACGCCCTTGATGACGCGGCCGATGTAGCGGCCGCAAGCGTTGGCCGCATCAATGCGGATTGCGCGCTTGTCGTCACACTGCGGTGCCACGGCGTCGATGGCCAGCGGTGCCAGCGGCGCGCCGGTGAGCGCGGCCACTTCGCGGGCGATGCCGCGCAGCGACAGGCAGTCGGCGCGGTTGGGGGTGATCTTCAGGGTGAACAGCGCGTCGTCCAGGCCCAGGTAGTCGCGGATGCTCTGCCCTACCGGCGCGTCGGCCGGCAGCAGCAGCAGGCCGTCAGCCTCGTCCGGCACGCCCAGCTCCTTGCCGGAACACAGCATGCCGCCGGATTCCACGCCACGCATCTTGGTGGGCTTGATCTTGAAGTCGCCCGGCAGGACGGCGCCCGGCAGTGCACACGGGATTTTCACGCCTACGGCCACGTTCGGCGCGCCGCAGACGATCTGGATCAGCTCGCCGGTGCCGGCGTCCACCTTGGTAACGCGCAGGCGGTCGGCGTTCTCGTGCTTCACGCACTCCTTTACTTCGGCAATCACCACGCCGCTGAATGCCGGCGCGGCCTGCTGTACTTCTTCCACTTCCAGGCCCGCCATGGTCAGCAGGTAGGACAGCTCGTCGGTGGACAGCGACGGATTAACGCGGCTTCGCAGCCATTGTTCGGAAAATTGCATTGCTCAGTCTCCGCGCGCTCAGTTGAATTGCTTGAGGAAGTTCAGATCGTTCTCGAAGAACAGGCGCAGGTCGTTGACGCCGTAGCGCAGCATGGCAAAGCGGTCCAGGCCGATGCCGAAGGCAAAGCCGGTGAACTGTTCCGGGTCGATGTTCACGTTGCGCAGCACATTGGGGTGCACCATGCCGCAGCCGCCCACTTCCAGCCAGCCGCGCTCGCCCAGCACGTCGATCTCGGCGGACGGTTCGGTGAACGGGAAGAAGGACGGGCGGAAACGCACCTGCAGGTCGTCACGTTCGAAGAAGCGGCGCAGGAAGTCGGTAACGGTGGCCTTGAGATCGGCAAAGCTCACGTCGCGGTCGATCCACAGGCCTTCCATCTGGTGGAACATCGGCGAGTGGGTGGCGTCGGAATCCACGCGGTACACGCGGCCCGGGGCCACGATCTTGATCGGCGGCTGGTTGTCCAGCATGTAGCGCACCTGGATCGGGCTGGTATGCGTGCGCAGCACGTCGCCGCCTTCCACGTAGAAGGTGTCCTGCATGGCGCGGGCCGGGTGGTTTTCCGGAATGTTCAGCGCCTGGAAGTTGTGGAAATCAGTTTCGATTTCCGGGCCGTCGGCCACGGCAAAGCCCAGGCTGGAGAACAGCTCGGTAATGCGTTCCAGCGTCAGCGTCACCGGGTGCAGGCCGGCCGGCTGGGCGCCACGGCCCGGCAGCGATACGTCCAGCGCCTCTGCGGCCAACTGTTGCTCCAGCTTGGCGTTGTTGATGCCGTCGCGCACTTCGTTATGGCGGTTCTCGAATGCCTGCTTGGCAGCGTTGATGGCGGCGCCGGCGGTCTTGCGCTCTTCCGGCGACAGTTTGCCCAACTGCTTGAGCAGTTCGGTCATGGCGCCACTCTTGCCGAGATAACGGGCCTTGACCTGTTCCAGTTCCACCAGGTCTGTCACGGTGGCGAGCGCCGCCAGACCTTCCTTCAGAATCACGTCAACATTGTTCATGTGTCGCACCAGTAGCGTCCAGAAAACTGACCGGAACCTTGCCCGTTCGAGTCAGCTTTCTGCGGCAAATCGAAAAAAAAGGGAGGCATCAGCCTCCCTTTCAGGTGTCCTGCGATCAAGCAAGGGCGGCTTTGGCTTTCTCAACGATGAGAGCAAATGCCGGCTTGTCGAACACGGCCAGATCGGCCAGGACCTTACGGTCGATTTCGATCAGAGCCTTCTTCAGACCGTTCATGAACTTGCTGTACGGCAGGCCGTTTTCACGAGCAGCTGCGTTGATACGAGCAATCCACAGTTGACGGAACTGACGCTTTTTCTGACGACGGTCGCGGTATGCATATTGACCGGCTTTCATCACCGCCTGTTTGGCGATGCGATAGACGTTCTTGCGACGGCCGCGGTAGCCTTTCGCCAGAGCCAGGATTTTCTTGTGACGAGCACGTGCGGTTACACCGCGTTTTACGCGTGGCATTTATTCAGTCTCCTTATGCGTAGGGCATCATGGCGCGAACAGAGGCCATGTTGGTAGCGTGTACCATGGTGGTACCGCGCAGCTGGCGCTTGTTCTTGGTGGTCTTCTTGGTCAGGATGTGACGCTTGAAGGCCATGGAGCGTTTAACGCCGCCGTTACCCAGCACTTTGAGACGCTTTTTCGCGCTCGACTTGGTTTTCATCTTCGGCATGGAAATCTCCTGCTGAATTTTCGTTAGATTAGACACAGGGTGGCCAAAGGCACTTGAAACCACTGCGTCACGCTTTTGTGCAAGCCTTGCGGCTTACAAAATCAACACGGCAGGCGAGCCTGCCGTGCGGAAGTCGATGATTATACCCGATTATTTCTTTTTCGGGGCAATCATCATGACCATCTGGCGGCCTTCCAGTTTCGGGAACTGTTCGACGGTGCCCACTTCGGCCAGATCGGCCTCCACGCGCTTGAGCAGCGCCAGACCGATATCCTGGTGCGCCATTTCACGACCGCGGAAGCGCAGGGTGATCTTGGCCTTGTCGCCATCAGACAGGAAGCGGATCAGGTTGCGCAGCTTGACGTTGTAGTCGCCATCGTCCGTACCCGGGCGGAATTTGATTTCCTTGACCTGCACTTGCTTCTGCTTGAGCTTGGCTTCGTGCTTTTTCTTGGCCTGCTGGTACTTGAACTTGCCGTAGTCCATCAGTTTGCACACCGGCGGCTGGGCGGTCGGGGAAATCTCCACCAGATCCACCTCGCGCTCCTCGGCCAGTGCCAGTGCTTCACGCACGCTGACGATGCCAAGCTGTTCGCCTTCCTCACCTACCAGGCGGATTTCGCGAGCGGTAATCTCGCCATTGATCCGCGATTCACGTTCCTGAGCTATAGCTATTACTCCTTAAAAAATTCAGATCGGCCGGTACGGTTGTCAGTTCTGCGCCAGCGCAGCAGTCAGCTGCTGCACGAAGGCATCCACCGACATCTGGCCCAGATCCTCGCCTCGGGCACGTACCGCCACCAGCCCGCCTTCCATTTCCTTGTCGCCGATAACGACTTGATATGGAAGCTTTTGCAGGCTGTGCTCGCGGATTTTATAGCCGATCTTTTCGTTCCTCAAGTCAAGATCGACACGGAAGCCCTGCGAGCGCAGTTTGTCGGCCACTTGTTGCGCATATTCGGCCTGGGCGCTGGTGATATTCATCACCACCATCTGTACCGGGGCCAGCCACAACGGGAAGGCGCCGGCATGGTTTTCGATCAGGATGCCGATGAAGCGCTCCAGCGAGCCCAGCACCGCTCGGTGCAGCATCACCGGGCGCTTGCGGCTGTTGTCGTCGGCCACGTACTCGGCGTCCAGGCGCTCCGGCAGCACGTAGTCCAGCTGCAGGGTGCCGCACTGCCAGGAGCGGCCCAGCGCGTCCTTGATGTGGTATTCGATCTTCGGGCCGTAGAAGGCGCCCTCGCCCGGCAGCTCTTCCCATTCAATGCCACAGGCGCGCAGCGCTTCGCGCAGGCCTTCTTCGGCGCGGTCCCAGGTTTCCAGGGTGCCGGCGTATTTCTCCGGACGCAGGCTCAGCTTCACCGATACCTGCTCGAAGCCGAAGCGCTTGTATACCGCCATGGTCAGCTCGTTGAAGGCCTTGGCTTCGGCGATGATCTGGTCATCGGTACAGAAGATGTGCGCATCGTCCTGCACGAAGCCGCGCACGCGCATGATGCCGTGCAGCGCGCCGGACGGCTCGTTGCGGTGACAGGCGCCGAACTCGGCCAGGCGCATCGGCAGCTCGCGGTAGGAGCGCAGGCCGCTGTTGAACACCTGCACGTGGCCCGGGCAGTTCATCGGCTTCACCGCGTAGTCGCGCTTTTCCGACTCGGTGGTGAACATCGCGTCGCGGTAGTTTTCCCAGTGGCCGGATTTCTCCCACATCACGCGGTCCATCACCATCGGGGTGCGGATCTCCTGGTAGCCGGCTGCGGCCAACGTTTTGCGCATGTACTGCTCGATGCTCTGCCACAGCTGCCAGCCTTTCGGGTGCCAGAACACCATGCCCGGCGCCTCGTCCTGCAGGTGGAACAGGTCCAGCTGCTTGCCCAGCTTGCGGTGGTCGCGCTTCTCGGCCTCTTCCAGCATGTGCAGGTACTGCTCCAGGTCTTCCTTCTTGGCCCAGGCGGTGCCGTACACGCGCTGCAGCATCTCGTTATTGCTGTCGCCACGCCAGTAGGCGCCGGCCACCTTCATCAGCTTGAATACCTTGAGCTTGCCGGTGGACGGCACGTGCGGGCCGCGGCACAGGTCGGTGAATTCGCCTTCGCGGTACAGGCTCAATACCTCGCCCTGCGGGATAGAGGCGATGATCTCGGCCTTGTACGCCTCGCCAATGCTCTTGAAGTAGGCAATCGCCTCGTCACGCGGCAGCTCGTAGCGCTCTACCGGGATGTCCTTCTTCGCCAGCTCGCTCATCTTCTTCTCGATGGCCACCAGGTCTTCCGGGGTGAACGGACGCTTGTAGGCGAAATCGTAGTAGAAGCCGTTTTCGATTTCCGGGCCGATGGTGACCTGGGCTTCCGGGAACAGCTCCTTCACCGCGTAGGCCAGCAGGTGGGCGGTGGAGTGGCGAATAATGGACAGGCCGTCGGCATCCTTGTCGGTGATGATGGCCAGGTCGGCGTTGGCGTCGATCAGGTGCGAGGTATCGACCAGCTTGCCATCCACGCGGCCAGCCAGCGCGGCGCGCGCAAGGCCGGTGCCGATGGACGCAGCCACTTCATGCACCGTTACCGGCTTGTCGAAGGAACGGACGGAGCCGTCGGGCAGGCGAATGTCAGGCATAGCAACTCCAGCTCAAAGGTGGACAGTTTTCAAATCGGCAAAAAAAAAGTGCGGCCATTGAGCCGCACTTTTTTGCTGAGGAGTGTTTCGCTTCACGCAAACACCCGTAGGCTCGAACTCATTTCGAGATACGGGTGGTGGTAGTTCGGAAGACCATGATTTACTCCACAGCGAAATATTTGGTAGGCACGATTGGACTCGAACCAACGACCCCCACCATGTCAAGGTGGTGCTCTAACCAGCTGAGCTACGTGCCTGTCGTCAGGGGGCCAATACTAGCGGCAAATCAAGGCAGTGACAAGCCGGCGACAAGCAGAATGCGGTGCGGCTAGTGTATACTGCGCGGCTGAATTCAGGAATCTCGCGATTAATATCAAGCACATGCTGAAGTTTACCGTACACAAGACTTCCGGCGGCGCACGCCGCGGCACGCTGGAATTGAACCACGGCACCGTGGAAACCCCGGTATTCCAGCCGGTGGGCACCTATGGCTCGGTGAAGGCGATGAGCCCCCACGAGCTGACCGACATCGGCGCCCAGATCATTCTGGGCAACACCTTCCACCTGTGGCTGCGCCCGGGGCTGGAGATCATCGAGCAATTCGGCGGCCTGCACGACTTCATCGGCTGGGACAAACCCATCCTTACCGATTCCGGTGGTTTCCAGGTATTCAGCCTGGGCGCCATGAACAAGATCTCCGAAGAAGGCGTCACCTTCCAGAGCCCGGTGAACGGCGACAAGCTGTTCCTGTCGCCGGAAAAGTCGATGGAGATCCAGAAGGTGCTGAACTCGGACATCGTGATGATCTTCGACGAATGCACCCCGGGCCAGGTCGACCACGCCACCGCAGCCAAGTCGATGCGCATGAGCTTGCGCTGGGCCGAGCGCTCGCGCCGCGCCTTCGACGAGCTGAAGAACCCCAACGCGCTGTTCGGCATCGTGCAGGGCAACCTGTACACCGACCTGCGCCAGGAGTCGCTGGACGGGCTGATGAACATCGGCTTCGACGGCATCGCTATCGGCGGGCTGTCGGTGGGCGAACCCAAGCCGGAGATGTACCGCATGCTCACCGAGCTGAAGGACATGCTACCGGCCGGGAAGCCGCACTACCTGATGGGTGTGGGCACGCCGGAAGACCTGGTGCACGGCGTGGCCAACGGCATCGACATGTTCGACTGCGTGATGCCCACCCGCAACGCACGCAATGGCTGGATCTTCACCCAGTGGGGCGACGTCAAGATCAAGAACGCGCGCTACAAGGCCGACAAGAAGCCGCTGGACGAACACTGCGGCTGCTACACCTGCCGCCACTTCAGCCGCGCCTACCTGCATCACCTGCACCGCACCGGCGAGATTCTGGGCGCACGGCTGAACACCATCCACAACCTGTATTACTACCAGGCGTTGATGCAGGAAATGCGCGACGCCATCGAGGCCGACCAGTTCGAAGACTGGAAAGCCGGCTTCCACCAGCGCCGTGCCAGCGGCGTGAACTGATGAACCCGCCGGGGCGGCCGCAGTCAGATGTCCTTGCGGCCAACCCCGCGCGGTTGGAAAACCGGCAGGCCGTGGCTACAATGCCCGGCCTGCATACAAGATCAACACCTTCAAAGGGAGAACCCCATGGCGAACGCCACCCAGTTCATGCAGTTTTTGCCAATGATCGTCATCTTCGCGCTGTTCTGGTTCATGCTGGTGCGCCCGCAGCAGAAGCGCGCCAAGGAACACCAGAAGATGCTGTCCGAAATCGTCAAGGGCGATGAAGTCGTGACCCAGGGCGGTATCATTGGCCGCGTGACCAAGACCGGTGAACAGTACCTGACCATCGAGGTTGCCAATGGTGTAGAAGTGAACGTACAGCGCGGTGCCGTTGGCTCCAAGCTGGAAAAAGGCACCATCAAGTCCCTGTAAGCACAGGGTTGCGATCCAGCTAGCAAAGGCGAGACCAGGCGAAAACTGCGGGACGCGGAATTTACCAACAGTAAATGCGCATGCTCCAGTGGTATCCAACGCCGTCTCGCCTGAGCGCAGCAGAGCGTAAACAGGTTCGAAAACCCCGGGCTGCCACGGTGGCCCTTTTACTGCCTAGCTTCCATGAACCGCTTCCCGATCTGGAAATACCTACTCATTGCGCTGGTGCTGATCGCGTCGTCGATCTACACCCTGCCCAATTTCTTCGGCGAAACGCCGGCAGTGCAGATTTCCAGCAGCCGCCAGTCCATTCCGGTGGACACGGCGCTGATGTCCCGCATTGAAGACGCCCTGAAACAGCAGGGCATTGCACCGCAAGGCATCTTTCTGGACGGCGCCAGCCTGAAGGTCCGCTTCAAGGACCCGGATACCCAGATCAAGGCGCGCGATGCCATCCAGCAACTGCTGGGCGACAACTACATCATCGCGCTGAACCTGCTGCCGGCCTCCCCTTCCTGGCTGACCCGCCTGCATGCCAACCCGATGTTCCTGGGTCTGGACCTGCGCGGTGGCGTGCACTTCCTGCTGGAAGTGGACATGAAGGCCGCCGTGGACAAGACCATGGAGCGCTACGCCGGCGACATCCGCCGCGAACTGCGCAACGCCAAGATCCGCTACGGCAGCATCAAGCGTACCGGCGACACCAACCTGGAAGTGCAGCTGCGTGACGAAACCACGCTGAACAGCGCTGCCGACCAGCTGGCGCGCACCCTGCCGACGCTGTCGTTCAACAAGGACGCCAGCAGCTACCGCCTGGTGCTGACGCTGAAGCCGGAAGAAATCACCCGCGTACAGAGTGATGCGGTGAAACAGAACATCACCACCCTGCACAACCGCGTGAACGAGCTGGGCGTGGCCGAGCCGGTGATCCAGCAGGCAGGCCCCAGCCGCATCGTGGTGCAGCTGCCGGGCGTGCAGGATACCGCCAAGGCCAAGGACATCCTCGGCCGTACCGCCACCTTGCAGGTGCGCATGGTGGAAGACGACAGCAGCAAGATGGCCGAAGCCCTGGCAGGCAATGTGCCTACCGGCTACGACCTGCTGGACGAGCTGACCCCGCGCGGCCCGCAGAAGATCCTGGTGAAGAAGGATGTGGAGCTGACCGGCGACAATATCAATGACGCCCAGGCCGGCTTCGACGAGAACGGCGCCCCGGCGGTGCACATCAATCTGGACTCCACCGGCGCCGCCATCTTCCGCGACGTGACCGCGCAGAGCATCGGCAAGCGCATGGCGATGATCCTGGTGGAAAAAGGCAAGGCCGAAGTGGTGACCGCGCCGGTGATCCGCAGTGAAATCGGCGGTGGCCGCGTGCAGATCTCCGGCAGCATGAACCCGGCGGAAGCCAACGACACCGCGCTGCTGCTGCGTGCCGGCTCGCTGGCCGCACCGATGAACATCATCGAAGAGCGTACCGTCGGCCCGAGCCTGGGTAAGGAAAACATCGAGAAGGGCTTCCACTCCACCATGTGGGGTTTTGCTGCCATCGCGGTATTCATGGTGCTGTACTACGGCATGTTCGGCGTGATCTCGGTGGTGTCGCTTGCGGCCAACCTGTTCATGCTGGTGGCGATCCTGTCCATGCTGCAGGCCACACTGACGCTGCCGGGTATTGCAGCGATCGCGCTGACACTGGGTATGGCCATCGATGCCAACGTGCTGATCAACGAGCGTATCCGTGAAGAACTGCGCAACGGCAGCCCGCCGCAGTCGGCGATCAACGCCGGCTACGGCCACGCCTGGGCGACGATTCTGGACTCCAACGTCACCACCCTGATCGCCGGCCTCGCGCTGCTGATCTTCGGCTCCGGCCCGGTGCGCGGCTTTGCCGTGGTGCACTGCCTGGGCATCCTGACCTCCATGTTCTCCGCCGTGCTGGTATCGCGCGCCGTGGTGAACCTGTGGTATGGCCGCCGTCGCCGCCTGGCTTCGGTATCCATCGGCCAGGTGTGGAAACCGGAAACCAAATAAGGATCCTGCAAGATGGAGTTTTTCCGCATCAAACGGGACATCCCGTTCATGAGCTACGGCAAGGTAACCACCATGATTTCGCTGGTGACCTTCATCCTTGCCGTGATTTTCCTGTTCACCAAGGGGCTTAACCTGTCGGTGGAATTCACCGGCGGTACGGTAATGGAGGTGCAGTACCAGCAGGCGGCCAACCTGCAGGACGTACGCCAGCGCGTGGAAAGCCTGAAGGTGGGCGAAGTGCAGGTGCAGAACCTGGGCACCAGCCGCGACGTGATGATCCGCCTGCCCAACAAGCCGGGCACCAACTCCGGCAAGTTGTCCGAAGGTGTGATGAACCTGCTGAAGCAGGCAGATGCCAGCGTGCAGCTGCGCAAGGTGGACTTCGTCGGCCCAAGCGTGGGCACCGAGCTGATGACCCACGGCCTCACCGCCATTGCCCTGGTGTGCCTGGGCATCGTCATCTACCTGGCGCTGCGCTTTGAATGGCGGCTGGCGGTATCCGCCATCATCGCCAACATGCACGACGTGGTGATCATCCTCGGCTGCTTCGCCTTCTTCCAGTGGGAGTTCAGCCTCACCGTGCTGGCCGGCGTGCTGGCGGTGCTGGGCTACTCGGTGAACGAATCGGTGGTGGTATTCGACCGTATCCGCGAGAACTTCCGCCGCCCGGCAATGCGCGGCAAGAGCACCTCCGAGGTGATCGACAACGCCATCACCGCCACCATGAGCCGTACCTTCATCACCCACGGTTGTACCGAAACCATGGTGCTGTCGATGCTGGTATTCGGCGGCCCGGCGCTGCACGGCTTTGCCATGGCGCTGACCATCGGTATCGTGTTCGGCATCTACTCCTCGGTGCTGGTGGCCAGCCCGATGGCGCTGGCGCTGGGCACCAAGCGCGAGCACATGATCAAGGTTGTGAAACCGAAGGAAGAAGCCGTGGTCTGATCCACGCGTCTGCTCTCCATCAAGGTTGGCCGCATACCCTGCGGCCAACTTTTTTGGGTGCCTGACACAGCAGGGTTGCCCGCAGCCCTGCCCTGTCAGCCACTCTAACCAGGCCCCGCCATGGACATCATCGCCTTTCTGATCGACTTCATCCTGCACATCGACGTGCACCTGGCCGAGTTGATCGCCCGCTACGGCACGCTGATCTACGCCATCCTGTTCCTGATCGTGTTCTGCGAAACCGGGCTGGTGGTCACCCCCTTCCTGCCGGGCGACTCGCTGCTGTTCATGGCCGGCGCCCTGGCGGCGACCGGCGACATGTCGCTGCCGCTGGTACTGGCCACACTGGCTGGCGCCGCCATTCTTGGCGACTCCTGCAACTACCTGATAGGCCGCACCGTCGGCAAGCACCTGTTCGCCAACCCGGATTCGCGCATCTTCCGCCGCAGCTACCTGACGCAGACCGAAGCCTTCTACCAGCGCCACGGCCGCAAAACCATCATCCTGGCGCGCTTCGCCCCCATCGTGCGCACCTTCGCCCCGTTCATCGCCGGCATGGGCCACATGCGCTACCTGCGCTTCCTCGCCTCCAGCGTTACCGGCACCGTGCTGTGGGTGGGCGGCTTCTGCCTGCTGGGCTACGCCTTCGGCAACCTGCCGGTGGTGCGCAACAACCTGTCGCTGCTGATGCTGGCCATCATCGCGGTATCGCTGGCGCCCACTGTCATCGCCGTACTGCGCAACAAGTTCGCCGCCAAGGCCGACCGCGCATGAAGCCCATCCGCAAGCTGCCGGACCACCTGGTCAACCAGATCGCCGCCGGCGAGGTGGTGGAGCGCCCGGCTTCGGCACTGAAGGAAATGCTGGAAAACAGCCTGGATGCCGGTGCCGACAGGATCACCGTGGACCTGGCGCAAGGCGGCATCAAGCTGATCCGCGTCACCGACAACGGCAGTGGCATTGCCGCCGACGAGCTGCCGCTGGCACTGGACCGCCACGCCACCAGCAAGATCGGCAGCCTGGATGATCTTGAGAGCGTGGCCACGCTGGGTTTTCGCGGCGAAGGGCTGGCCAGCGTGGCGTCGGTATCGCGCCTCACCCTCACCAGCCGCCCGCAGGACGCCGATCACGCGCACCAGATCATCGCCATCGACGGCACGCTGCACCCGGTGGAGCCGGCGGCACACCCGGCCGGCACCAGCGTGGAAGTGGTGGACCTGTACTTCAACACCCCGGCGCGGCGCAAATTCCTGAAAAGCGAGAACACCGAGTACGCGCACTGCGCCGCCACCTTCGAGCGCATCGCGCTGGCGCACCCGCAGGTGGAGTTCACCCTGCGCCACAACGGCAAGGTGGTGTGGCGGCTGCCGCAGCAGAGCCTGGCCGATCGCGTCTCGGCACTGCTGGGCAAGGATTTCGTCGAAGCGGCACTGCCGCTGGAAACCGTGGCCGCCGGCCTGACGCTCACCGGCTTCATCGCCAGCCCCACCTACTCCAAGGCCAGCCGCGACGCACAGTATTTCTATGTGAACGGCCGCTTCGTACGCGACAAGACCGCGCAGCACGCGCTGCGCCAGGCCTACCGCGACGTGCTGCACCACGACCGCCACCCGGCCTACGCGCTGTTCTTCACGCTGGACCCGGCCAATGTCGACGTGAACGTACACCCGACCAAGATCGAGGTGCGTTTCCGCGAAAGCCAGGCGGTGCACCAGTTCCTGTTCCACAGCGTGCAGCGCGCCTTGGCCGGCACCACTGCCGGGCAGGCACCGGCCGTGCACCTGGCCGATGGCGAACCCGCCCTTGCGGCCAACCCTGGCAACAGCACACCGACACAGGATGCGCTGTTCCCGCCACGCAGCAGTGGTAGCAACGGCGGCGGCAACGTTGGCCGCAACCCGCTGCCGCAGCCGTTCCGCTACGAACAGCAAAGCATCCCGCTGAACGTGGCGCGCGAGGCAGTAGGCGTGTACGACAAGATGTTCTCCGGCCTGCGCGAAGAAGAGCGCGGCCCGGCTCCCGCGCCGGCCAGCTATGTGCTGCCGCCGGCCAACGGCGCGCCGCAGCGGCTGCCGGATGCCAGTGACGGCATTCCGCCACTGGGCTTTGCGCTGGCGCAGCTGCACGGCGTGTACATCCTCAGCCAGTGCGAGGACGGGCTGATCGTGGTGGACATGCATGCCGCCCACGAGCGCATCGTCTACGAGCGGCTGAAAACCGCGCTGGAAGCCGACACCATCCCGATGCAGCCCTTGCTGCTGCCGGTATCGTTCGCCGCCGACAAGTTCGAAGTGGCCACCGTGCATGAGCATGGTGAGGCCATGCAGCGCCTGGGCATCGAGCTGGCGCCGCTGTCCCCCACCCAGATCGCCGTGCGCGGCGTGCCGGTGTGGCTGCAGGACAGCAGCCCGGTGGAGCTGGCGCGTGCGGTGCTGAAGGATGTGCGCGAGTTCGGCCTTACCGAAGTGCTGACCGAGCGCCGCAACGAGCTGCTGGCCACCATGGCCTGCCACGGCGCGGTGCGCGCCAACCGCCAGCTGACACTGCCGGAAATGAACGCGCTGCTGCGCGACATGGAAGCCACCGAGCGCTCCGGCCAGTGCAACCACGGCCGCCCCACCTGGAGCCGGCTCAGCATGCGCGACCTGGACAACCTGTTCATGCGCGGCAAATGATTCACCCGGGTTGGCCGCATGCGGCCAACCTTGTACTGCGCTTCACGGGGTGTTCTTAAATGCTAACCGTAGGGTGGGCAAAGCGCAGCGTGCCCACCAGCACCACCAAGCAGCCGCCACCATGCGGCCAACCCTTTACCGGATTCACCATGTTCGCCAACTCCCGCCCCGTTACCAGTTCGCAACCCGGCCCGCACAGCCGCCTGGCCGAGGTGGTGGCGCGTCATGCGCAGCATCCGTTCCAGAAACCGTTCGCCGACTACAACCGCGCCGCCTACACCACCCTGCTGGCGGCCTGGGACGGCCGCACGCCGCTGGTGCTGGACACCGGCTGCGGCGTGGGCGCCTCCACGCTGAACCTGGCGGCGCAGCAGCCGGATCATTTCGTGGTCGGCATCGACCAGTCGCTGGACCGCCTGCAACGCGGCAAACCGGCGCCGCTGCCGGACAACGCCCTGCTGCTGCGCGCCGACATGGTGGACATCTGGCGCCTGCTGGCCGCCGACGGCATCCGCCCGGCACAGCAATGGATGCTCTACCCCAACCCGTGGCCCAAGCCGGAACACCTGCAACGCCGCTGGCACGGCCACGCGGTCTTCCCCATCGCGCTGGCACTGGGCGGCCGGCTGGAGCTGCGCAGTAACTGGCAGACCTATGCCGAAGAGCACGCGCTGGCGGTAAGCCAGCTATGCGGCCAACCTTGCCAGGCCGAACGCTGGCAGCCGCAGGACTTTCTCACCCCGTTCGAACGCAAATACCACCACTCCGGCCATGCGCTGTGGCGGGTGGTGATCGACCTGCCCAGCGCCTGACACCCGCCACGTGTAGTGGAGGGAAATGGTCAATGCCAGTAGCCCCCGGATGCGCTGCACTTATCCGAGCTACAGCTGCGCCTTGCGCACGGATGCCTCACAACACACAACACCGAAAACTCACACGGCATATGCCATTTCAATAGAACTGCTATAGCACGGTAGCTTGGGCTGAGCTTGCGAAGCCCAACGTTTACCGCGCATTATCGGAGCGGAATTGCTCGAACGGGAAACTACCCTGCAACCGTGGAAGAACAGTTCACCTCTGCTCCCCGTCCAATAACTATATTTTTTCACGCGCTGAATTTGCACATCAGGTGAACCTTGGAAGAAATACTTGTCGCAATTCTTCAGGCACTCTTTGAATTTATTTTGGAAGTCTTGAGCTATGGCACATTTGATTGGCCATCCAGCAGCAAGGATCGGCCTGAGCCGGAGTCAATTGCAGGCCGCTGCGTACTTTGGTTTATGGGCGGTTGCATACTGGCAGGACTTTCAGTTCTCGCGTTCAATCACACCTTTATCCATTGGCCACCATTACGCATGGCCAATCTTGTCGTAGCGCCGGTGACATCAGCACTCCTCTCACAGACTATTGCTCGCCATCGCGCAAAAAATCACCCGCTCATTGTTCCACGCAACCATTTCTGGCAGTCATTCTGGTTTACGCTCGGCTTGGTCATCATCCGGTTCACTTATGCCGTACGCTAACTTAGACGCCATTACATCCACTCCAATCTACGCCATCGTCGTATAAACTACCCCGCTCGACAGTTGCTGTGCCCCACCCCTCGCCACCAACAGGAAGCCCCATGATGACGGATACCCAAACCCTTACCCGCTACAAGGCCTGGGCCGATGAGTTGTTCCTGTCCGTGGTGTCCACGGTGCCGGACGCAGAGCTGGTCGCGCCGCGCCCCATCGTCTTTGGCAGCCTGATCCGCACCCTCAATCATTCCTTGGCCATGGATTACGTCTGGCAGTGCCATCTGCTCGGCAAGCCGCATGGGCTGACTTCGCGTAATCCCGAGCATTGCCCCGGCATCCATGAGCTGGTCGCAAGCCAGCTTGAACTGGACCAGTGGTATGTGGACTACGCCGCCGCGCTGGACGAGTCCGCGCTGGATCAGGTCGTCGAATTCGAGTTCATCGGCGGTGGGGTTGGCCGCATGAGCCGCCGCGACATCCTGCTGCACGTGGTCAACCACACCACCTATCACCGTGGCCACGCGGCGGGCATTCTTTATTACCTGAACGTTTTCCCGCCCACTACCGACCTGCCGGTATATCTCCAGCAACAGCAGCAGCGCTGATCTGGCGCAGCCCAGCGCCGAGCCGCCGCCCCGGATGCGCACGGCTATCCGGGCTACAACTAACTGATGCCCTCCCGCTGCAAGGTACGCAGCAGCTGTTCATGCATGGCATCCACCGCCGGGGCGCGTGCCGAGGCGGCACTGCGGATCAGCGCTACTTCCAGTTCCGGCAAGGGAGGCAGGCCGTGGCGCGCATCCAGCACTTTCAGATCCGGCGGCAGGCTGCAGCGCGTCAGCACCGCCACCGCCATGCCGCTGTAGGCCGCCGCCAGCTGGCCGGCCACATTGGGGCTGTAGTAAACGATGCGATAGGCGCGCTGCTGCGCATCGATGGCAGCCAGTACCTCGCTGCGTGCGCGGCTGCCCAGCTCGTGCACCGCAATGGGCAGCGGCTCGCGGCGCCAGGCTTCGTGCTCTTCCGCCCCTACCCACAGCAGCGCCTCGCGGAACAACAGCTCGCCGCGCTGTGGCTGGTCGCGGGAAACCAGTGCCAGATCCAGCTCACCACGCTCCACACGCGGAATCAGCACCGTGGACTGCTCGCACACCAGGGTGATCTCCACCCCCGGGTAGCGGCTGGAGAAGGTGCGCAGTACCGGCGCCATGTAGGCCATGGCGTAGTCGTCCGGCACCCCCAGCCGGATGCGGCCGGATACCGCCGGCGCATGCAGCGCCGCTACCGCCTCGGCATGCACGGCAAGCAGGCGCCGTGCATGCGGCAGCAACTCGCTGCCGGCCACGGTCAGCACCAGGTGGCGCGGCCCGCGGGCGAGCAAGGGCCGCCCGGCAGCGTCTTCCAGCTTCTTCAATTGCATGCTGATTGCCGACTGCGAGCGATACAGCTGCCGTGACGCCGCGGTAAGCGAGCCGCTGTCCACCACGGTGACAAAGGCGCGCAGCCAGTCCAGTTGCAGGTCGTTGCCGTTCATCGCCGCTCCATGCATTCGAAAATCGAATCATAGCATCGCCATAAATCCGCTTTTCGCAGCATTACGCCCCGGCCACAATGACTGCATGAAGACCGCTACCCCCACCCTCTCCCCTGCCGCCACGGGCGGCAACAGCGCCAGCGAGCAGCGCGGCACGCTGCTGATGACCGCCGGCGGCGTACTGCTCGGCAGCATCGGCATCTTCGTTACCGAAGCCCACCAGGACGCAGTGACCACGGTGCTGTTCCGCTGCCTGTTCGGCGGCCTGGCGCTGCTGCTATGGGGCGCAGCCAGCGGCAGGCTGGCGGAGTTGCGCCTGTCCGGGCGCGCACTGTTGGCCGCCGTGCTGGCCGGGGTGCTGATGGTGAGCAACTGGGCGTTGTTCTTTGCTGCCATTCCGATGACGTCCATCGGCGTGGCCACGGTGGTGTTTCACCTGCAGCCGTTCTGGGTGCTGCTGCTGGGCGCCTGGCTGCTGCGCGAGCATCTGTCGTCCACCCGCGCGCTGGCCTGCGGAGTGGCGCTGCTGGGGCTGGCGCTGGCCACCGGGCTGTTCGACCAGCCGGCCGCGCAGGTGCTGAGCAGCAGCTACCTTACCGGCCTGCTGCTGTGCCTGTTCGGCTCGCTGTGCTATGCCGGCGTGCCGCTGATCGCCAAGCTGGCGCCGGGTGTCAGCGCCTTCGCGCTGGCGTGGTGGCAGTGCGCGGTGGGTGTGCTGCTGAGCTGCTGGTGGCCGCTGTGGCATGGTTGGCCGCAAGCCGGCGCGGCCTGGGGCTGGCTGGTCGGCCTGGGCAGCCTGCACACCGGCCTTGCCTACGTGCTGCTGTATGCCGGCATGAGCCGGCTGCCCACCAGCCGCATCGCGGTGCTGCAGTTCATCTACCCGGCCACCGCCATCGTCATTGACTGGCTGGCCTACGGCCACGCACTCGGCCCGCTGCAGTTCGGTGGCCTGATCCTGCTGGGCGGTGCGCTGTGGACGGTGCGGCGCAGCGCCTGAGGGCACCTTGGCCAGGCTGTAAACAAACAAAAAGCCCCGCTTGCGCGGGGCTTTGCCATGCCGACGTTGGCCGCATGCGGCCAACCTTGGGCTTACTGGTAGCTGTCGATGGACGGGCAGCTGCAGATCAGGTTGCGGTCGCCGTATACGTCGTCGATACGGTTCACGCTCGGCCAGAACTTGTTTTCCAGCACGTACGGCAGCGGGAAGAAGGCTTCTTCGCGGCTGTACGGGCGGGTCCACTCACCGGCGATGTCTGCCTTGCTGTGCGGCGCGTTCACCAGCGGGTTGTTGTCCGCCGGCCATACGCCGTTCTGCACCTTGTCGATTTCCTGGCGGATGGCCAGCATCGCAGAGATGAAGTGGTCCAGCTCGGCCTTGGATTCGGATTCGGTCGGCTCGATCATCAGCGTGCCCGCTACCGGGAAGCTCATGGTCGGCGCGTGGAAGCCGTAGTCCATCAGGCGCTTGGCCACGTCCACCTCGGTCACGCCGGAGGCGGCCTTCAGCGGGCGCAGGTCGATGATGCACTCGTGTGCCACGCGGCCGTTGCGGCCGGTGTACAGCACCGGGTAGTGCCCCGACAGGTGCTTCATCAGGTAGTTGGCGTTCAGCAGCGCCATTTCGGTGGCGTGCTTCATGCCTTCCGCGCCCATCATGCGGATGTACATGTAGGAGATCGGCAAGATGGAAGCGGAGCCGAACGGCGCAGCGGATACCGCGCTCTGGCCGGCCACGGCGCCCGGTACGGCGGACACCACGTGGTTGGCCATGAACGGTGCCAGGTGCGACTTCATGCCGATCGGGCCCATGCCCGGGCCGCCGCCGCCGTGCGGGATGCAGAAGGTCTTGTGCAGGTTCATGTGCAGCACGTCGGCGCCGATGTCGGCCGGGCGGGTCAGGCCCACCTGGGCGTTCATGTTGGCGCCGTCCATGTACACCTGGCCACCGGCCGCGTGCACGATCTCGCAGATTTCCTTGATGCCTTCCTCGAACACACCGTGGGTGGACGGGTAGGTGATCATCAGCGCGCCGAGGTTGGCCGCATGCTGCTCGGCCTTGGCACGCATGTCGGCCATGTCCACGTTACCGTTGTCGTCGGTCTTCACCACCACGACCTGCATGCCCAGCATCTGCGCGGTGGCCGGGTTGGTACCGTGCGCGGATTGCGGGATCAGGCAGATGGTGCGGTGCGCTTCGCCACGGCTGGCGTGGAAGCGGCGGATCGCCAGCAGGCCGGCGTATTCGCCCTGCGCGCCGGAGTTCGGCTGGATGGAGATGGCGTCGAAACCGGTGATGGCCATCAGCTGCTGCTGCAGGCCTTCGATCATTTCCAGGTAGCCAGCAGTCTGCTCGCGCGGTGCGAACGGGTGCATGTTGGCGAATTCCGGCCAGGTGATCGGAATCATCTCGCTGGTGGCGTTCAGCTTCATGGTGCAGCTGCCGAGGCTGATCATGGAGTGGTTCATCGCCAGGTCGCGGTTTTCCAGCTTCTTGAGATAGCGCAGCATCTCGTGTTCGCTGTGGTGGGTGTTGAACACCGGGTGCGACAGGATGGCGGACTCACGCTTCAACGCGGCCGGGATGGCATCGGCGGCAGCGGCGTCCAGCGCCGCGATGTCGGCCGGCTTGCCGGTGAAGATTTCCACCAGCTGTGCCAGGTCGGCGGTGGTAGCGGCTTCATGGAAGGCCACGCCCAGCACGCCGTTGCCGGCGTCACGCAGGTTGATGCCGGCGGCCAGCGCAGCGGCGTAGACCTTGGCCGCATTGGCGCCCAGGTCAACCTGTACCGTGTCGTAGAAGCGATCGAACACCAGCTTGCCGCCGGCTGCCTTCACCGCGTGGGCGAAGATGGCTGCCATGCGGTGGATGCGAGCGGCGATGCGCTTCACGCCCTCGGCGCCGTGGTACACGGCATACATGCCGGCGATGTTGGCCAGCAGCACCTGCGAGGTACAGATGTTGGAGTTGGCTTTCTCGCGACGGATGTGCTGTTCGCGGGTCTGCAGCGCCATGCGCAGCGCGGTCTTGCCCTTGGCATCCACCGATACGCCGATGATGCGGCCCGGTGCCGAGCGCTTCATGTCGTCCTTGAACGCGAAGAAGGCAGCGTGCGGGCCGCCGAAGCCCATCGGCACGCCGAAGCGCTGGGTGTTGCCCACGGCCACGTCGGCGCCCATTTCGGCCGGCGACTTCAGTGCCACCAGTGCCATCACGTCAGCGGCAACTACTGCCAGCGCGCCCTTGGCCTTGGCAGCGGCAATGTACGGGGTCAGGTCCAGCAGCTCGCCGGATTCGCCCGGGTACTGGAACAGCACGCCGAAGTACTCGCCGTTGCCGGCTTCTTCCGGGTGGCCCTGCACCAGCTCGAAGCCGAAGTATTCGGCGCGGGTCCGCATCACGTCCAGGGTCTGCGGCAGCACGCGGCTGTCCACGAAGAACTGGTTGGACTTGGACTTGGACACGCGGCGCGCCATGGCCATGGCTTCGGCAGCAGCGGTGGCTTCGTCCAGCAGCGAGGCGTTGGCCACTTCCAGGCCGGTCAGGTCGATGATCATCTGCTGGAAGTTCAGCAGCGCTTCCAGGCGGCCCTGGGCGATTTCAGCCTGGTACGGGGTGTAGGCGGTGTACCAGCCCGGGTTTTCCAGCACATTGCGCAGGATCACGCCCGGGGTCAGCACCGGGTAGTAACCCAGGCCGATGAAGGAGTTGTTCACCACGTTCTTGCTGGCCACGGCCTTGAGGTCGGCCAGGGCGTCGGCTTCGCGCTGCGCCGGCGGCAGATCCAGCGCGCGGTTGAAGCGGATGTTGGCCGGCACGGTCTGCGCTACCAGGTCTTCCAGCGAGGAAGCGCCCACGTAGGACAGCATCTCGGCCTTCTCGGCCTCGCACGGGCCGATGTGGCGTTCGATGAATTCTTGATGATTGAAGAGTTGCGAGAGCGACATGTCTTCGATTCCGTCTTAGCTAGCCACACGATGCGCAGCGTCGGTGGGGTTGGCCGCAAGGCCCGCCCGCAGGGCGCATCGGGAGGCAAAAATACAAAAGCCCCGCCATCTTGCGACGGCAGGGCCCTTCGATCAGGCGCCGATTTCGGCTGCGTAGGCAGCGGCATCCATCAGGCGATCCAGATCAGCGGCGTTGGCCGGCTTGATCTTGAAGAACCAGGCTGCGCCGTACGGATCGCTGTTGGCCAGATCCGGAGCCGCTTCCAGATCGCTATTCACTTCCAGCACTTCGCCGGCGATCGGGGCGTAGATATCGGAGGCGGCTTTTACCGACTCCACCACACCTGCCTGTTCGCCTTCGCCCAGCTGGCTGCCAACGGCCGGCAGTTCCACGAACACGATATCGCCCAGCAGCTCCTGGGCATGTTCGGTGATGCCGATGCTAACGGTGCCGTCAGCTTCCAGGCGCAGCCATTCGTGGCTGGATACGTATTTCAGTTCGGCGGGAATGTTGCTCATGTGATTCTCCTGATGCAGATAGTTTGGATCTAGATTGGGTAGTACCGGGGCGACGCTCTCGCCTCGTCGTTATACACCAGCTTATTCAAAAACTTTCTTACCGTTGCGTACGAACGGCATTTTCACCACGCGAACCTCGGTAAGCGTGCCGCGCAGATCCACCAGGGCGGTGGCGCCGGTAGCGGCCGGCACGCGGGCAATGGCGATGGAATGCTTCAGGGTCGGCGAGAAAGTGCCGCTGGTGATGATGCCTTCGGCGCCATCCACCACTACTTTCAGGCCTTCGCGCAGTACGCCGCGGCCTTCCAGCACCAGGCCCACCTGCTTCATGGCCACACCGGCAGCCTTCTGGGCTTCCAGTGCCTTGCGGCCGGTGAAATCGCGCTCTTCCGGGTTCCAGGCGATGGTCCAGCCCATGCCGGCTTCCAGCGGCGACACGGTTTCGTCCATGTCGTGGCCGTACAGGTTCATGCCGGCTTCCAGACGCAGGGTATCGCGTGCACCCAGGCCGATCGGCGCTACGCCGGCAGCTTGCAGCTGGTTGAAGAAGGTGATGGCTTCGGCAGCGGGAATCATGATTTCCAGGCCGTCTTCACCGGTGTAACCGGTGCGGGCCACGAACCATTCGCCGAACGGCAGGCCCTGGAATACTTTCAGGCCCTGGATGGCTTCTGCCCAGTCCGGCTTAACGGCACAGACTTTGGCAATGGCCTGCGGACCTTGCACGGCCAGCATGGCCAGGTCGCGGCGCACTTTCAGTGCCACGTCGAAACCGGCGGACTGCTTGTCCATCCATGCCAGGTCTTTTTCGGTGGTGCCGGCGTTGATCACCATGCGGTAACCGTTGGCCGCAAGGTAAACGATCAGATCGTCCACCACGCCGCCTTGCTCGTTGAGCATGCCGGAGTAGAGTGCCTTGCCTTCGAAGCCCAGTTTGGACACGTCGTTGGCGATCAGCTTTTGCAGCCAGGCTTTGGCGTCGCTGCCGGTGATGTCCACCACGGTCATGTGGGACACATCGAACATGCCGGCGTCGTTACGCACGATTTCATGTTCTTTCAGCTGCGAGCCGTAATGAATGGGCATTTCCCAGCCGGCAAAGTCAACCATCTTTGCATTGGCGGCAATATGCGCATCAAACAGTGGGGTACGTTTCGGGGCCGTCATGGGCAAATCCTCGGAGTGAGTTATTCCTCTATCTCACACCCCTCTGTCCATGCACCTGAGATTTTCCGGCATTGCGCCGTTAGCCCCTTCGGTGGGCGCGATATGCGCCGCTCTCCAGATTCAGCCGATCTTGCGACCGGATTCTTGCAGTCCTTTTGCCTGAGCGATTGCGGGTGCACTTGCGCCTTCGGCGGCAACCGGCCTATCGGCTAGCTGCGCTCTCCTGCGTGAATGGCCGGATTATCGTCGCGCCCTGCCGGCTTGGCAAGTCGGGTTTTGTCCATTTTTCAGATACTTGCGACAAGTCCTGGACAAAAAAGCATGATATTTCGCTTTACGGCCAAGCAGTTAGCCACAAACCAGCCGCCAGGGGCTGTTGGCGCCAGCGTTGCAAGATGCTCAAACAATTGTCACCGGCCCGGCCGGTACCTGTGTCAGCTGCCAGTGGCTGTGGGCCCACTGCCACAGTTCCGCCACCGTCCCCGCCGCGCTTGGCGCCGCATGCCCCAGCCGTTGCAGGGCCTGGCGCAGCTCCTGTGCGGCCAACGTTGGCGAGATGGCCGGCGCCAGCGTCTGTTTGGAAAGCTTCTCGCCGGCGGCATTCACCATCAGCGGCAGGTGGCAGTGGCTGACCGCCGGCCCGCCCAGGCATTGCCGCAGCCACAGCTGGCGCGGCGTGGACACCAGCAGGTCGGCGCCGCGCACGATGTCGTTGATGCCCTGCGCGATATCGTCCACCACCACCGCCAGCTGATAGGCCCAGAAGCCATCGGCACGCAGCAGCACGAAGTCGCCGATATCGCGCTGCAGCTGCTGCGCGTAATAGCCCTGCAGGCGATCATCGAAACCCAGCTCTTCATCCGGTACCTGCAGCCGCCAGGCACGCGGGCTGCGCCCCGGCGCCAGCCCGTGGCGGCAGGTGCCCGGGTAGACCATGCCGTCCAGCCCGCGCAGGCCGTGCTCGCTGATTTCCTTGCGGGTACAGCCGCAGCCATAGGCATCGCCCTGGGCAACGAGCTGGTCCAGCGCCGCGCGGTACAGCTGATGGCGCTGGCTCTGGTACACCACCTCGCCATCCCACTCGAAGCCGAAGACTTCCAGCGTGCGCAGGATGTTGGCTGCAGCACCAGGCATTTCGCGCGGAGGGTCGAGATCTTCCATGCGCAGCAGCCACTGGCCGCCGCGGCGACGGGCTTCCAGGTAGCTGCCCACGGCCGTGGTCAGCGAGCCGGCGTGCAACAGGCCGGTGGGGCTGGGGGCAAAACGGCCACGGTAAGCGGGATCAGGGGCAGACATTCGGCGCGGAGCAAACAATAATCACAGCTGGCTACCGATAACGGTGTGCACAGCCGTGGAGGGCGAAAAATGACGCACGTTGTAACCGAAGCCTGCATCAAATGCAAATACACCGACTGCGTGGAGGTGTGCCCGGTGGACTGCTTCCACGAAGGCTCCAACTTCCTGGCCATCGACCCGGACGAGTGCATCGATTGCACGCTATGCGTGCCGGAATGCCCGATCGATGCCATCACCACCGAGGAGGATCTGCCGCCGGCGCAGCACCACATGCTGGCGCTGAATGCCGAGTTGTCCAGGGTCTGGCCGGTGATCGTGCAGCAGAAGGAGCCGCTGCCGGATCACGAGCACTGGGCCAAGGAGACAGGCAAGCTGCCGCTGCTGGAGCGCTAGATATCGCAAGTTGGCCGCAGCCTGCGGCCAACCCTGCCCGGCTCAGATGAACAGATCCACGTCGCCGCCGGTCTTGCGTTCGCTGTCGCTGTCGATGCGGCGGCGGTAGCTTTCTTCTTCCTGCACCAGGGTATGCTGCGGGCGGAGTTTCTTGATCAGCACCTTGCCGCTGTCGGTGAAGAAATACACCTTGCGTGCGATGTCGGCGCCCAGGTCCTCCGCCACGATGGGGATGTTTTCCTGCGCCAGGAAGGCTCGCACGAAGCCGGCATTGCGCTGGCCGATATTCGCCTTGCTGATGCCGTCCAGCACGTTGCCGCCGCCGAACACCTTGGCTTCCAGGCTGCGGCGGCTGGCACCGAGCTTGAGCATGTCGTTGATCAGCAGCTCCATGGCGTGGGTGCCGAAACGCGCCGGCATCAGGCTGTCGCGGTTGCCGTTGCCGTGGTCCGGCAGCATGAAGTGATTCATGCCGGCAATGCCGGTTTCGCGGTCGCGCAGGCAGGCGGACACGCAGGAGCCCAGCACCGTTACCAGCAGCAGGCCGTCGTCGGTGGCCTGGAACTCGCCCGGCAGCAGCTTGGCGGCGTGGCGGTTGAAATGTTTGTCGAGGTAGCGGTGTTCCGCATGACCGGCCAGCATCATGCCTCCCGCTTCTGTTGGCCGCACAGATAGGCCAGCACGCGCTCGGCCATGCGCGGCAGCGGCACCACTTCGTGCACCGCGCCGATCTCGTAGGCGGCGCGCGGCATGCCGTACACCACGCTGCTGGCCTGATCCTGCCCCAGATTGTAGCTGCCGGCCTCGCGCATGCGCAGCATGCCGGCAGCGCCATCCTTGCCCATGCCGGTGAGGATCACCCCTACCGCGCGCTTGCCCAGCAAGGCCGCCGCCGAGTCGAACAGCACATCCACCGACGGGCGATGGCGATTCACCGCCTCGCCCTGATCCAGGTGGGTGAACAGCTGGCCACCGCGGCTCACCACGCTCAGGTGCGAGTGGCCCGGCGCGATGTAGATATTGCCGGCCTGCAGCGGCTGGCCGTCGCTGGCTTCGCATACCGCCATGGCACAGCACTGGTCCAGGCGGTTGGCGAACGACAGCGTGAAATGCTCCGGCATGTGCTGCACCACCAGCACCGGCGGGGTATTGGCCGGCAGGCCGCTGAGGAATTCGCGCAGCGCCTCGGTGCCGCCGGTGGAGGCGCCCGCCACGATCACGGCATCCTTGCGCAGAATGTTCTGGCTGCCCGCCAGCGGCACAGGCTGTGGCTGCGCCTGGACGAAACGGCTGGGTAGTTGCACGCGCGCGGCGGCGGCGGTGCGTATCTTGTCGCAAATCAGCTCGGCATACTCCTGCATGCCACGGCCGATATCGACCTGCGGCTTTTCAATACAATCCACCGCGCCCAGCTCCAGCGCGCGCAGGGCGATGTCGGAGCCGGCGGCGGTCAGCGAGGAAATCATCAATACCGGAGTTGGCCGCAAGCTCATCAGCCGGCGCAGGAACTCCAGGCCATCCATGCGCGGCATTTCCACGTCCAGGGTGATCACGTCCGGGTTGCTTTCGCGGATGCGCTCGCGCGCGGCCACCGGGTCCGGCGCCACCGCTACCACTTCCATGTCCGGCTCGGCATTGATGATCTTGCCCAGCAGCTCGCGTATCAGCGCCGAGTCGTCCACCACCACCACGCGTATCTTGCGTCCCGCTGCCATGCGTTATCCACCCGCCAGGCGGTAAGCAGTCTTGCCGCATGGCACAAAGGTCTGACTGATGTGCTGGATGTTCTCGGAGTGGCCCAAGAACAGCAGCCCGTGCGGCTTCAGGTAGCGGGCGAAGTGTTCGATGATGCCGGCCTGCGTCGGCTTGTCGAAGTAGATCAGCACATTGCGGCAGAAGATCACGTCGAACAGCCCCAGCTGCGGCCAACTATCGTCCACCAGGTTGATGCGGCAGAAGCGGATCTGCTGCGCATAGCTGGCCTTCACCTTGACCTTGCCGGCATTGCCGCCCACGCCGCGCACGAAAAACTGCCGCAGCAGCTCCGGCGCCAGCGAGGCGACCCGGTCGGCGCCGTAGACGCCGGCCGCCGCCTTGGCCAGTACATTGGTATCGATGTCGGATGCCACGATATCGTAGCTGCCACCGGCCAGACTTTGCGCCAGCGTAAACAATATCGAATAAGGCTCCTCGCCGGTGGAGGCAGCCGAACTCCACACCCGGTAGCCGCCCTCGTCGCCGGCATGCTGCCGCGCATGCTGGCGCAGGATGTCGAAATGGTGGCCCTCGCGGAAGAAGGCGGTCAGGTTGGTGGTGAGCGCATTGATGAAGTGCTCCCACTCCCGCTCGCCCTGCGGGGAATGCAGCAGCGCCAGGTAGTCGGCAAACGAGCGGAAGCCCTGGTGGCGCACCCGCTTGGCGAGCCGGGCATACGCCATATGGTTCTTGGCGTCGCTCAGCGCGATGCCGGTGCGGTCGTACAGCAGCGATCTGACCGCGTGGAAATCCGCCTCGGAAAAGTGCAGATCACGCGGAAAGATCGCGCCGTCGTCGCTGGCCGGCTTCAGAACTCCTCCCACTCGCCTTCATCACTGGGTACGGGATGCAGGGGCGAATGCACCGCCGGCGCATGGTTGCGCACCACGGCCGGAGCCTGGGCGCCCGCCGGTTTGGGCAGCACGATAGCCTGCCGCGCCACCGGCGCCGCGGCGCTGGCGACATGGTTGGTCGCCGGTCGTGCGGCACGGGCGCTGCTGTCCAGGTGGAAGATGGATACCGCATCCAGCAATACGCCGGCCTGCTCTTCCAGCGATTCGGCAGCGGCGGCGGCTTCTTCCACCAGCGCGGCGTTCTTCTGGGTGTTCTCGTCCATCTGGCTCACCGCCAGGTTCACCTGCTCGATGCCGGAACTCTGCTCGATGGAAGCGGAAGAAATCTCGCTCATGATGTCGGCCACGCGGCGGATGGAGGTCACGATCTCCTCCATGGTCCGGCCGGCTTCGTCCACCAGGCGCGAGCCGGATTCCACCTTGTCCACCGAGTCGCCGATCAGGCCCTTGATCTCCTTGGCGGCGGCGGCGGAACGCTGCGCCAGGTTGCGCACTTCGCTGGCCACCACCGCAAAGCCGCGGCCCTGCTCGCCGGCGCGCGCGGCTTCCACCGCGGCGTTCAGCGCCAGGATGTTGGTCTGGAAGGCGATGCCGTCGATCACGCTGATGATGTCCACGATCTTGGTGGCGCTCTGGTTGATCTCGTTCATGGTGGATACCACCTGTCCTACCACCACCCCGCCGCGCGAGGCGATGTCGGAAGCGCCCACCGCCAGGCTGTTGGCCCGACGCGAGTTATCGGCGTTCTGCTTCACGGTGCTGGTGATCTCTTCCATGCTGGAAGCGGTTTCCTCCAGGCTGGCCGCCTGCTGTTCGGTACGGCTGGACAGGTTGCTGTTGCCGGCGGAAATCTCGCGTGCCGCGGTGTTGATCGCCGAGGCGGCGTCCTGGATATTGCCGACGATCTCGCGCAGGCGCTGCACGGTCTGGTTGGTATCGGTCTTCAGCTGGCCGAACATGCCCTGGTAGTCGGCGGCGATGGTGCGGGTCAAGTCGCCCTTGGCCAGCGCACCCAGCACGGTGGCCACGTCGCTCAGGCCCTGGTTGGAGACTTCCATCAGCTGGTTGATCTGCTCGGACAGGCTGGCGAAGAAGCCGCTCTTGCCGTGCATCGGGATGCGCTGCAGGAAGTCGCCACGCACCGCGGCGCCGACGATATCGGACACTTCCTGCTCCACACGCACTTCGTCGGTGCGGTCCGCCCACTCCACCACCGAGCCCAGGCGCTCGCCGCCATCGCTGAATACCGGGTTGGCGGTCAGGCGGAAGGTGCGGCCCCCCACCACGATCTGCGCAGTGTAGGTCTGCTTGAGCGAGGCCAGCAGCTCGCGCTGGTGCGCCGGGTTGCGATGGAAGCCATCCATATTGGTGCCCAGCAGATGGTGGGAATCGAAGTTCGGCAGTGCCTTCTTGATGTCGGCTTCGGCATTGCGCAGCATCTCCTGCACGCTGCGGTTCATGTAGATGATGGTGCGTTCGTTGTCGGCAATCATCACGTTGGACGACACATTGTCCAGCGCCTTGCGGATGCGGGTGTTCTCCGCCAGCATCTTCTGCTCGTCTTCACGCCGCTGCTGCTCCTCGCGCTCCGCCTGCAGCCGGTCGGTAATGTCCGCCCACTCCACCACCGAGCCCAGGCGCTCGCCGGCATCGCTGACCACCGGGTTGGCGATCAGGCGGAACGAGCGCTTTCCGACCACGATGTTGGCGGTGTAGGTCTGCTGCAGGCTGGCTAGCAGCTCACGCTGGTGCGCCGGATTACGGTGGAAGCCATCCATGCTGGTACCCAGCAGCGTGCGCGAATCGAAGTTCGACAGCACCTGACGGATATCAGCCTCGGCATTGCGCAGCATGTCCTGCACGCTGCGGTTCATGTAGATGATGGTGCGATCGGCATCGGCGATCATCACGTTGGTGGTGACATTGTCCAGCGCCTTGCGGATGCGGGTGTTTTCCGCCATCTGGCGCAGCTCCTCCTGACGCTTGTCCTGCTCCTGCGCCTGCAGCTTCAGCTGTTCGGTAATGTCCTGCCACTCCACCACCATGCCGAGGGTCTTGCCCTTGCCGTTGTCGATGGGGTTCACCAGCAGTACAAACGTGCGGCCGCCCACTTCGATCTGCGCACGATGGGTGCCGCGCAGATTGGCCAGCAGCTTGCGCTGGTAGTCCGGGTGCTTGTGGAAACCGTCAATGTTGCTGCCCACCACGCCGCGGGCGCTGAAGTTGGGCAGCTCCTTGCGGATGTCGGCTTCGGCATTGGCCAGCATGCCCTGCACCGCGCTGTTGGCGTACACCACCACACCGTTGGCATCGGCAATCATGATGTTGGTGGCGGCCACGTCCAGCGCGTTGCGCACCAGGATGTTGTCCACCGCCTTGTCCGCCGCCTGCTTCATGAAGAAGGCCAGGCTGCTGTTGTCGCCGGCAGCCAGTTGCAGATTGGTTTCCAGCGAGCCGGAGCTGAGTTCCTTCATCACCTGCGCCGCCACCGACGGCTCGCACCCCAGGGTGCGGAACAGGCTGCGGCCGATCAGCCAGGCAGCCAGCACGCCCGCCAGTAGCGATGCGGCCAACAGCATCATGGTCATCTGCAGGGTGTTGTCGGCAGCCTGGCGCATGCCGGCGGCACGCGTTTCGGCCTGGCCTTCTTCATAGCCCACCAGTTTCTCGATGCTGCTCTGGTAGGCCAGCTGGCTGGGACGCAGGCGCGAGAGCAGGAAGGACTTGGCTTCCTCCGCCTGGCCGGCCTTGAACAGCTGGCTGAAGTGCTGCAGGTCGGCGCGATAGCTCTGGTCGGATTGCCGCATCGCAGCCTCCAGCGACTGGGCGTCGGTGGTGGCCGGATATTGCTTCAGCTTGGCGAACTCGGTCTCGATGGCGACCATCGCATCCTCGGCCGCCTTGACCTGCTGAGCCGCCAGCGTGACGTCCGGGGTCAGCAGCGCGGTGCGTACGGTGCGCGCGGTTTCATTGACGTGGTCGGAAATATGGTTGGCCGCAGCCGCGCGTGGCAGGTGGTCCTGCGACACCGCCACGATCTCCGTCGAGATCATGTTCAGCCGGGCGATGCCCAGCAGCGAAGTTGCCGCGATCAGCAGCAGCAAGATGCCAAAGCCCAACACCAGCAGGTTCTTTACTTTCATGTTGTCCGCCCCTTACACGTTGGCCGCAAGCGCGGTGTCCATCAGCGCCATTTCCTGACTGCTCATCAACTTCTCGATATCCACCATGATGATCATGCGTTCACCGATGGCACCCAGCCCCTGGATGTAGGCGGTGTCCATCACCGCGCCGAATTCCGGCGCCGGCTTGATGTCCTCGCCGGACAGCTCGATCACGTCGGATACACCGTCCACCACCATGCCCACCGTGCGCCCCAGCACGTTGAGGATGATCACCACGGTGAAATCGTTGTAAACGATGTTGCCCACCCCGAACTTGATGCGCATGTCGATGATGGGCACGATGTGGCCGCGCAGGTTGATCACCCCCTTGATGAACTCCGGCGACTTCGCCAGCCGGGTCACTGCGTCGTAGCCGCGAATCTCCTGCACCTTCAGGATGTCGATGCCGTACTCTTCCTGCCCCAGGGTGAACACCAGGAACTCCCGGCGCTGGGCATCGGCTTCCGCTACCGTTCTCAAATCCGCCATGATGTGTGCCGCCTCGCGTTCCGTTTCAAGGTAAAACCGCCAGCGCCTCGCTAGGCGCCGGTTTGTGCATATCGATACGGACAATCGCGCCGACATCCAGAATCAGCGCCACGCGACCGTCCCCCAGGATGGTGGCGCCGGACAGGCCCTCCACCTTCCGGTAGTTTGCTTCTATGTTCTTCACCACGAACTGCTGCTGCCCCAGCAGCTCGTCCACCTGCAGCGCATATTTCTGCCCGCCGGCTTCCACCACGATCAGGATCGCCTGCTCCGGTGCCTGGTACTGCGGCACGATGTTGAAGGCGTCGGCGATATTGACGATGGGCAGATACTCGCCGCGAATGCTGACAATGCGGCCGCGGCCGACAATCAGCTTCACATCCTCCGGCCGCGGCTGCAGCGACTCCAGGATGTAGTTCAGCGGCAGCACATAGGTTTCTTCGCCCACCATCACCGACATGCCGTCCATGATGGCCAGCGTCAGTGGCAGGCGGATGGTCATGGTGGTGCCAATGTCGGCCATGCTGCTGATGTCGATGCGCCCGCCCATGGCCACGATGTTCTTGCGCACCACATCCATGCCCACACCGCGGCCGGATACGTCGGTCACCTCGCTGGCGGTGGAAAAACCCGGCTCGAAGATCAGCGCCCACACCTCGGCATCGCTCATGCCGTCCTGCACCGCCAGGCCGCGCTCGCGCGCCTTGGCCAGAATCTTGTCGCGGTGCAGACCGGCGCCGTCGTCGGTGACCTCGATGACGATGCTGCCGCCTTCGTGGAAGGCGCGCAGTGTCAGCAGGCCGCCGGCCTGCTTGCCCTTGGCCAGCCGTTCCTGCGGCGACTCGATGCCGTGGTCCAGGCTGTTGCGCACCAGGTGGGTCAGCGGGTCGGACAGCTTTTCGATGAAGCCCTTGTCCAGCTCGGTGCTCTCGCCCACCATTTTCAGCTCCACCTGCTTGTCGAGCTTGGCGGCCAGATCGCGCACCACGCGCGGAAAGCGCTGGAACACGAAAGAGATCGGCATCATGCGGATGGACATCACCGCCTCCTGCAGTTCGCGTGAATTGCGCTGCAACAGGGAGATGCTGTTGAGCAGTTTTTCGTGCGCCACGGTATCCAGCCCACCGCCGTACTGCACCAGCATGGACTGGGTGATCACCAGCTCGCCCACCAGGTTGAGCAGCAGATCCACTTTTTCGGTGCTGACACGAATGGAGTTCTCGCCGCTCTGGGCTGTGCCGCTGGCTCGCGCTTCCACCCGGGTGCCGGCCTGCGGTGCGGGCGGCGCTTCCACCGTTGCCACCGGCGCCGGCGGTACAGGGTTGGCCGCAACAGCCGGCAAGGGCTGGAACAGACCGAAACCGTCCTCTTCGTAGGCAATGTGCGGATCGGCCACCGCCACCGTGGCGGGCAGCGGCGCAAACAGGCCAAAGCCGTCTTCCTCGTGCAGCACGTCGGCGGCGAGCGCTGCATCGTCCGCCACGCCGAACAGACCGAAGCCGTCGTCCTCGATGGTGACATCCGCCAGCACGCGGAACGACGCCGGCTCCAGCACGAAGGCCAGCATTTCGGCCACTTCGTCACGGCCTACCCGGGTGGTCAGCAGCGCGATTGCCGGCAAACCGATCTCGGCCGCCGACTGGTTGATGATTTCCAGCTCGCCCAGGTTGCCCAGCCGCTGCCAGATGTCCGCCTCGGGCAACGCCAGCGGCGGATGCAGCTCGATGTGCAGCCTGGCGCTGACCGCCGCCGCCACCTCGATGGCAGCCACAGCCGGCGCCGCCTGCTGCGACACCGCCAGCTGCACCAGCACCTGTTTGAGGGCATCCACCCGCGCCGACGGCACCGCATCGGCGCCGCGGTGATGCGCCAGCATGTCCTTGAGCAGGTCGCCGGACTGCAGCGCGGCATCGACGATCTGCCGGCTCAGCGGCAACTCAAGCTTGCGCACCTTGTCCAGCAGGTTTTCCAGCACGTGGGTCAGGTCCGCCAGGTCGGAGAACCCGAAAGTGGCCGCCCCACCCTTGATGGAATGGGCGGCGCGGAAAATGGCGTTCAGGTCTTCGCTGTCGGGGCTGGCAATGTCGATTGCCAGCAGCAGCGATTCCATATTGGCCAGGTGTTCGGCGGTTTCATCAAAAAACACCTGGTGAAACTGGGACATATCGAAAGACATTGCACCCCCTCTTTGGGATGGATCAGCGCAAGCTTCAGCCCACTAGGCGACGGACAACATCAATCAGTTTTTGCGGATCGAACGGCTTGACCAGCCAGCCGGTAGCGCCGGCGGCACGACCCTGTGCCTTCATCTGGTCACTGGATTCGGTAGTCAGCATCAGGATGGGCGTGGCGGCATAGCTGGGCAGCTGCCGCAGCGCACGGATCAGCGACAGCCCGTCCATGCCCGGCATGTTCTGGTCGGTGAGCACCAGGTCAACCTGGGTGGCTTGCGCCTTGGTCAGGCCGGCATTGCCGTCGACCGCCTCCACCACCTCGTACCCGGCGCTTTTCAGGGTAAAGGTCACCATCTGCCTGATAGAGGCCGAGTCATCCACTGTGAGTATTTTTTTGGCCATAGCCCAGCAATCCAGTCTTTCCGAAGGAAGATCACACCCCACCCTGCCTGTCTCTCTGTGCTGCAGGCATGGGGGCGACAACAACTAAACGGCGCAGCCAGGCCCCGCTATCGCGGTGCAGCCAGCAACGCGATGCGAAGCCCGGCTGTCAGCGAATGGTGAACAGCTTGGTGAAGCAGGCGATTTCCAGCACCTGACGCACGGTATCGCGACAGTTCACCAGCGCCAGATCCTTGCCCGCGGCGCCTGCGCGCTCCTTCAGCAGCAGCAGCATGCCAAGAGCGGAGCTGTCCAGATAAGGCACTTGCTCGAAATCGACCTCAATGCTGGTGATGGCGCTGCTTTCCAGCAGCTCCTGGCTGGCGGCACGAAAATCCTTGTGCACATTGAAGTCAAACTGCCCGACCAGGACAATTGACCCTTTCTTACCTTCAATCTTGACAATCGGTTTCATACTGTAAGCTGCTCCTTCATTTGCCTCAGGCTGCCGGCAGCCGGAGTTCGAAGATTGTCATATCGCCATCGCGCAGATATTTGATCGACCCATTCATATCCTCGACCACTCTCTTGACAATGGCAAGTCCAAGTCCGGTGCCATTTGCTCTTGTGGTAAAGAACGGATCGAAAATCTGTTGCTGCACGCTGTCCGGAATCGGCTCCCCCTGGTTGCCTACCCGCAACAGCAAATAACCGCCCTGCAGTGCGGTGCCGATATGCACCCGGCCTTGCGGCGGGCTGAACTGGCAGGCATTTTCAACCAAATTGACCAATGCGCCAACCAAGTCCGAGCGAATGGCATGCACGAACGCCGATCCGCCCAACTCCGGCAGCCACTGCAGCTGCTTCTTTTCCAGCAACGGTTGCACGATGGTTTCCACTTCCTGCAGCAGCGCATTCACTTCCAGCCGCGCCTGCTCGCCGGCCACCACGCCGGAGCGCACGAAGCTCAGCATGTCCTGCACCAGTGATTCCAGCGCCTGCAACCGCTCCACCACCTTGCTGGCAAAGCGTGTCCGCGCCGCTTCCGGCAGATTGTCCTGACGCAGGTTGGCCGCATACAACAGTGCCGTTGCCAGCGGCGTGCGTATCTGGTGCGCCAGGCTGGCCGCCATGCTGCCCATGGAGGCCAGCTTGGCCTGCTGCGCCAGTTGCTCGTGCAATTCCCGCAGATGGGTTACGTCCACCAGCAGCATGAAGCTGCCCTGATCCTGCAGAGCAACTTCGGCTGCCGAAACAAAACTTATCGAACCATCCGGGTGATGCCGCAGGTACTCGCCATCCTGGCTGTCACGCTGCAACCATTCGGCCATCTGCCAGTTTCGCCCGGTCGGCAGATCCGGCAACAGCTTGCCTGCCGCATGGTTGATCTGGGTAACGACGCCGGCATCATCCAGTTCCACCACCCCTACCGGCATGGCAGCCAGCAGCGCGGTCAGCTTGGCTGCCAGCCGCTCGTTGGCTGCGGACTTCAGCACCAGCTCGTCATTGGCCTGCTGCAGCTGACTGTTGAGCTCCGCCACCTGCCCTTCCAGCAATTTGTAGGCGCGAATCAGCTCATCGGTAACGCTGTTGAAGTGCTCGAAAACCTCGCGCAGCTGCTCACTATTGTCCTGCATTGATAAAATCCCCGCCCCGTTGTCGCGCTTGATTTGTAAAAATTGGTTAATCAGTATGATAATGCCCGCTGACGAGCTGCATGGTGGCCACACTGCGCCTGCTTTGGCCTTTTTGCCTGAAAACTTGTATTAATAGTATTGTCAGCGATTCCGTTACGCGACGGTCAACCCTCCGGAGGTTTCCGTGTCAGAACTGCTTAAAAAAATTGATGCCCGTACCAAACTGGCAGGAACCAACAAGCTGGAGATCCTGCTGTTCTCGCTCGGTATTGACCAGCGTACCGGCCGAAAAGAGACCTTTGGCATCAACGTGTTCAAAGTCAGGGAAGTCATGCGTACGCCGGAGATCACTTCGGCGCCGGAAATGCCGTCCTCTGTTGAAGGCATGGTCAGCCTGCGCGGCAGCCTGGTACCGGTAATCGACCTGGCCAAATACGCCGGAGTGATCAGCGACAAGCGTCCGGAAATCATGATCGTCACCGAATACAACGGTCACACCCAGGGCTTCCTGGTGGAGGCGGTAGACACCATCCTGCGCCTGGACTGGGCTGCCATGCGCGTACCGCCGGAAATGATCACCAACCGCATGGGCGGCCTGGTGACCGCCGTCACCGAGCTGGACAACGGCACGCTGGTGATGATGATGGACGTGGAAAAGGTACTGGCGGAAACCGCCATGTACAGCGACGAGCACCAGTTCATCAATATCGAACCGCTGCGCGAAGAGCGCATGGTCTACTTCGCCGACGACTCGGCCGTAGCCCGCAAGCAGATTGAACGCACTTTCCAGGCCATGCAGGTGAAATACGCCTACGCCATCAACGGCATGCGCGCCTGGGAAGACCTGCAGCGCATGGCAGGCCAGGCGGAACTGGCCGGGCGCAAGCTCAATGATGTGGTACACCTGATCCTGACCGACGTGGAAATGCCGGAGATGGACGGCTATATGCTGACCAAAATGGTGAAAACCGATCCGCGCTTTGCCGGCATTCCTGTGCTGATGCATTCCTCCTTGTCCGGTCAATCCAACCAGAAGCTGGGCGAATCTGTTGGCGTGGATGCCTATGTATCCAAGTTCGAGCCGCAGAAGCTGTCGATGAAAATCCGCGAAATGCTGAAAATCTGACCCGACGTCACAGGAAAAATAAGGAATCGCTATGGCGACATCTGAAGCTTCACTGCTGGCCAGTGTTGACGCAAGAACCAAGCTGGCAGGCTCCAACAAGATGGAAATTCTTCTGTTCTCCCTGGGTACCCGGGAAACCTTCGGCATCAACGTATTCAAGGTCCGCGAAGTGTCGCAGACCCCGTTCATTACCCGCACCCCCAATATGCCGTTCGGCGTGGAAGGCGTGCTGTCACTGCGCGGCAACATCATCCCGGTAATTTCGCTGGCCAAGTTCATCGGCTGCGAAGCCGGCAATGTCAGCTACAACACCATGATCGTCACCGAGTTCAACAAGAGCACCCAGGCCTTCCTGGTCGACTCGGTGGATCGCATCATCCGCGTGGACTGGGACAAGGTGCGCGCGCCGGAAAACGTGATGAGCACCTCGCAGCAGACGCTGATCACCGCGGTAACCGAGCTGGAAGACGGCAAGCTGGTCTCCATTCTGGACGTGGAGCAGATCCTGGCCAGCGTGGTGGGCGAATCCCATGTGCCGGAGCTGCCGCAGGCGCCGCTGGAACTGGATCAGTACGTATTCTTTGCCGATGACTCGGTAGTGGCGCGCAAGGAAATCTGCGGCGTGCTCGACAAGATGGCCATCAAGTACCACCAGGCCAACAACGGCAAGGAAGCCTGGGACAAGCTGCAGGTACTGGCCAACCGTAACTGGTCGGACGAAGAATCGCTGCACGACACCCTCAAGTTGATCCTGGTTGATGCCGAAATGCCTGAAATGGATGGCTACGTGCTGACCAAGCTGATCAAATCCGATCACCGCTTCAGCGGCATCCCGGTCATCATGCATTCCTCGCTGTCGTCCAACGCCAACCGTGCGATGGGTGCCAGCGTCGGGGTGGACGCCTACGTCGCCAAATTCGACCCGGCCGTGCTGGCAGACACTTTAATTCCGTTCCTGCAACGATAAAATGCCGGGTTAACCGATACCCAGGTCAGGACAACGCTAATGACAGACAAGAATATTCGTTTCCTCGTGGTAGACGACTTCTCCACAATGAGACGTATTGTGCGCAACCTGCTCAAGGAACTGGGCTTCACCAACGTCGATGAAGCCGAGGACGGTCAGGTTGCCCTGCACAAGCTGAAAACCCAGCACTTCGACTTCGTGGTGTCGGACTGGAACATGCCGAACATGACCGGCATCGAACTGCTGCGCGCCGTGCGCGCCGATGCCCAGCTGAAGCCGCTGCCCTTCCTGATGATTACCGCCGAGGCCAAGCGCGAGAACATCATCGAGGCCGCCACCGCCGGCGCCAGCGGTTACATCGTCAAGCCGTTCACCGCTGCCACGCTGGAAGAGAAGATGAACAAGATCTTCCAGAACATGAGCAAATAACATTACAGCAAGCACCATAAGTGCAAAGCGCAGGAGGAGTTAACGTGCCTGACCACCTTCTTGAAAGCGGCGACTCTGCAGAGCTGGAAGCCCTGTTCGACAGCATCGCCCTGCAGCAGCCCGTCGGTGGCGATGCCCCGGCTGCGGCCAACTTCGAACTCTCTCCGGAAACCGTCATGGGCATGTATGCCCAGATCGGGCAGATGACCCGCAAACTGCACGACACGCTGCGTGAACTGGGTTACGACAAGTCGCTGGAAAAAGTGGCTGACGCCATTCCGGATGCCAAGGATCGCCTGGGCTACATCGCCACCCTGACCGCCAATGCCGCCGAGCGCGTGCTGAACGCCACCGACATTGCCAAGCCTATCCAGGACGAACTGCAGGGCCAGGCGGAGCATCTGGGTCAGCGCTGGGAAAAACTGTTCGCCAACCAGCTGTCCACCACCGAATTCAAGCAACTGGCGCAGGATACCCGTGGTTACCTTGCCAGCGTGCCCAAACAGACCGAAGCCACCAGCAACCAGTTGCTGGAAATCGTGATGGCTCAGGACTTCCAGGATCTGACCGGCCAGGTGATCAAGAAGGTCATGGACATGGTCAAGACCCTGGAAACCGAGTTGCTGTCGGTACTGATCGAATACCTGCCGGCCGAACGCAAGGTGGAACTGAACACCGACCTGCTGCAAGGCCCGGTGGTGAACCCCGATGGCCGTGCCGACGTAGTCACCAGCCAGCAGCAAGTGGACGACCTGCTGGAAAGCCTGGGCTTCTGACCGAATATTGCCGCTGACCCGCCAAGGGGCAGACAAAACTAAGGAAGTAGAAATGAGCGACTTCGCTGGTATGGAAGAACTGCTGCAGGATTTCCTGATGGAATCGACCGAGCTGTTGTCCGATGTCGACAACAAGCTGGTGGAACTGGAAAAGCGCCCGAACGACCGCGCCCTGCTCAATGATATCTTTCGCGGCTTCCATACCATCAAGGGTGGTGCCGGCTTCCTGAATGTCGCCCCGATGGTGACCGTGTGCCATCGCACCGAAAACCTGTTCGACAAACTGCGCAATTCCGAGCTGCAGATCACCCCGCGCCTGATGGACGTGATCCTGGATGCCACCGGTGCGGTGCGCGACATGTTCACCACCCTGGGCCAGGGCCTGACCCCGGGCAATCCGGATCCGGCACTGCTGGTAGCGCTGGATGCGGCGCTGGCCGGCAACCTGGAAGCGCCGGCAGCGCCCGCTCCGGCGCCTGCCGCTGCCCCGGCAGCTGCCGCGCAACCGTCCGGCGAACCGGACTGGAACGCCCTGCACGCCGCAGTAAGCGGCAACGCTGCTGCCGCCCCGGCTGCAGCACCGCAGGCTGCGGCACCCGCTCCGGCACCGGCCCCCGTGGCAGCCGCACCGGCCGCCAGCACCGAGGTTGAAGTGATTCCCGCGGCGGCGGTGGCAAGCAGCAGCACCGCAGTCGCTCCGGCTGCGGCACGGGCGCCGGTCAAGGCCTCCGGCGGTGGTGGCAGCATTTCCGGCCAGGAAAACACCATCCGCATCGACACCGTACGTCTGGACCAGGTACTGAACCTGTCCGGCGAGATCGGCCTGACCAAGAACCGCCTCACCACCCTGCGCACCGAGATCCTGCAGGGCAATACGGAAACCAACACCCTGCGTTCGCTGGACGAGGCCATCAGCCAGCTGGACCTGCTGGTGAGCGATCTGCAGAACGCGGTGATGAAAACCCGCATGCAGCCGATCGGTCGCCTGTTCCAGAAGTACCCGCGCCTGGCGCGTGACCTGGCGCGCCAGCTGGGCAAGGAAGTCGAGCTGGTGATCACCGGCGAGGAAACCGAACTCGACAAGACCATGATCGAGGATCTGAACGACCCGCTGGTGCACCTGGTGCGCAACGCGGTCGATCACGGCGTGGAATCGGCGGAAGACCGCATTGCTTCCGGCAAGAAGCCGCAGGCCATCATCGAGCTGACCGCCGAGCAGGTGGGCGACCACATCGTCATCGAGATTACCGACGACGGCAAGGGCATGAACCCGGAAGTGCTGCGCCGCAAGGCCATCGCCAAGGGTCTGATCGATGCAGAAACCGCCAACTCGCTGGACGAGAAGCAGTGCCTGCAACTGATCTTCCTGCCGGGCTTCTCCACCAAGGACCAGATTTCCAGCGTATCCGGCCGTGGCGTGGGCATGGATGTGGTGCGTACCAACATCCAGAAGCTCAACGGCCGCATCGACATCAACTCCATCCAGGGCGAAGGCACCCGCATCAGCATTTCGCTGCCGCTGACGCTGGCGATCCTGCCGGTGCTGGTGGTGCGTGCCTGCAATCAGCCGTTCGCCGTACCGCTGGCCATGGTGCGCGAGATCATCCCGATCGACACCACCGCCATCCAGGAAGTATCCGGCCGCCCCACCATCGTGGTGCGCGACGAGATTCTGCCGCTGAAGACGCTGTCCGGCCTGCTGAACTGGGAACCGACGCAGAAGCCGAATTTCGGCGTGCTGATGCAGTCTGCCGAGAAATCCTTCATCCTGGCAGTGGATTCCTTCGTCGGTCGCGACGACGTGGTGATCAAGCCGCTGCAGAACATCCGCCCGAAAGGCGTGGCCGGTGCCACCCTGTCCGGTGATGGCTCTGTCGTGCTGGTACTGGATATGGAAGACCTGCTGACCGGCCAGCTGGAAACCGGTAGCATGGCACGCAGCCTGGACAATTTCGCTTACTGAAGATAGCCGACGATGTCGAATTCCGCCTTTTTGGGGCGCCAACCTGTTCTGAACAGAAACCAGCAGCTCATCGGGTATGAGCTGCTTTTTCGTAGTGCCGGTGATGCCGCCAGCGCCGCGCCCCACGCCCCGCTGGAGGCCGATACCCAGGTTCTGGTGAATGCCCTTAACAATATGGGCACCAACTGGCTGATCGGCAGCAAGCTCGCCTTCATCAATGTCGGCGAAGCGATGCTGAGCAGCGATTTCCTGGAACTGCTGCCACCGCGGCGCGTGGTGCTGGACATTGCGGCCAACATCCAGCCCGGCAACGAGCTGGTTTCCCGCGTACGCTACCTGCGCTCGCTGGGCTTCGGCATTTCGCTGGACGACTTCACCTTCGAACAGCCAGCTGCCGCCCTGCTCGACCTGGCCAACTACGTGAAGCTGGACGTGCAGGCCATGGACAAGCTGCAGTTCCAGGCGTTGGCCGCACGGCTGCGCAGCTACCCGGTGATCCGCATCGGCGAGCGCATCGAATCCTACGAACACTACAATCTATGCCGCGATCTGGGGCTGGACGGTTACCAGGGCTATTATTTCGCCCGTCCGGAAACCCTGTCCGCCAAGATCATCCACGCCTCGTTCAGCAACACCCTGAAGCTGCTGAACCTGCTGCGCGCCGATGCGCCGCTACGCGATATCGAGCACGTGCTGAAAGGCGACGTGGCGCTGTCGTTCAAGCTGCTGCGCTATGTGAACTCCGCTGCCGCCGGCCTGAACACCACCATCAGCTCCTTTGGCCATGCCGTTACCGTGCTGGGCTACCAGAAGCTGTACCGCTGGCTGACGCTGCTGCTGGTCACCAGCAACGAACACAGCAACCTGGCGCCGGCGCTGCAGAAAACCGCCATTACCCGTGCGCGGGTGATGGAACTGCTGGCACTGGACACTGGCCACAGCAGCGATTTCTGCGACAATGCCTTCATCGTCGGCATGTTCTCGCTGCTGGATGTGATCTTCGACATGCCGATGACGCAGATCCTGGAGCACATCAACCTGCCCGGCGATGTTCAGGACGTCCTGCTACACCGGCAGGGCAGTTTCGCCCCCATCCTGCAGCTGGCACTGGCGCTGGAACAAGGTCTGCCCACCCTGCCCCCGCTTGCGGAAGGCCTGGGCCTGGACCCGGACCAGCTCAACCTGTTGCACACTTCCGCCCTGGCCTGGGTGGAAGAGCTTTGATTGAATCCGATTATTGATGACCCGTTTGCTTGCCCTGGATTGCTCCAACTACAACCTGTCTGTTGCCCTGCTTGACCAGCAACAGCTGCTGCAATACCACCAGACCGTAAAACAGGGCCACTCCGACCTGGCCCTGAACGTGATTGCCGACCTGTTGCAACAGGCCGGCATCCAGCTGACCGACCTGGACGCCATCCTGTTCGGCAAAGGCCCTGGTGCCTTCACCGGCCTGCGCATTGCCGCCGGCGTCGCCAGTGGCCTCGCCACTGCGGCCAACTTGCCGCTGCACGGCATTCCCACCCTGGATGCCATTGCCTTGAACCTGCCGGCGGAAACCGGCATCGCGGTACTGGATGCGCGCATGAGCGAGGTGTATGCCTGCCGCTACCTGGATGGCAAGGCCATCGGCGGCACCGGCGTATACAAGCCGGAACAGTTGTCGCTGCAGGCCGGGGATGTCCTCGCCGGTGATGCGGCCAACTATTTCAGCGAGCAGCCGCAACGCTTCATTGCCTGCGAACCTCGCGCCGAGCACTATATCCAGCTGTTCCAGCGCCAGCCGCAGCGCTACCCGGCCAGCGCCACCGCCGAGCTGCTGTATGTACGCGACAAGGTGGCACTCACCGCTGCCGAGCAACGGGACAAACAGCGTGGCTGAGTTGCAACGCCTCCTCGCCCCGGCTGCCGCCATCGAGCTGGCCGCCGCCGAGGCCGCCTGCTGCGCACACCCGTGGAGCAGTGGCATGTATGCCGACTCGCTGGCCGGCCAGGATCAGGTGTACGTCTACCGCGAGGAAGATGGCACCGTGCTGGGTTACGCCGTGCTGCTGCTGATTCTGGACGAAGCCCAGCTGCAGAATATTTTCATCTGCCAGCCACAGCAGCGCCGCGGCCACGGCCGCCGTCTGCTGCAGCAGCTGATGCAGCTTGCCGCCAGCCAGGGCGCCACACGCATGCTGCTGGAAGTACGCGACAGCAACCACGCCGCCCGCGCACTGTATGCCGGCAGCGGTTTCGTGGAGTGCGGCCTGCGCAAGCACTACTACCGCACCGAACACGGCCCGCGTGAGCACGCCGTGCTGATGGAGGCCGCCCTATGAGCCGGCAGCAGCAGATTCTGGCCGAGATTGGCATCCGCCCCTTATGGCAGCTGCGCAACCCGGCCATCGTCGAAGCCCTTGTTGAGGAGGCGGCAGCGCAGCCTGCTCCTGCCCAGGCGGCAAGCCTAGAACAACCTGCCCCAACGCCGGCAGCCATGCCAGCCCCGACGGCGGCTGATGTCCATCCCCAGGAAACAAGCCAGCCGGCCCCCCCTGCCGTCATCAACATCAGCGATTGGGACGACCTGCATGCGCAGGTAGCCGCGTGCCAGCAGTGCCAGCTGGCCAGAACCCGCAGCAATACCGTGGTCGGCCGTGGCAACCGCCAGGCAAGGCTGTTGATCATTGGCGAAGCGCCGGGCGAGCAGGAGGATCTGCAGGGCCTGCCCTTCGTCGGCAAGGCCGGTCACTTGCTGGAAAACATGCTGGCGGCCGCCGGTTTCGACAGCGCCCGCGATGTCTACATCTGCAACCTGCTCAAGTGCCGCCCGCCGGGCAACCGCAACCCGGCACAGGACGAGATCGTGAAATGCCAGCGCTTCCTGCAGTGGCAGATCGAGAGCGTTGACCCTGAGCTGATCGTGGCCGTGGGCCGCTTCGCCGCGCAAAGCCTGCTGCAAAGCACCGCCTCGCTGGGCAACCTGCGCGGCAAGCAGCACCAGTACGGCCGCTACCCGGTACTGGTGAGCTTCCACCCCGCCTACCTGCTGCGCAGCCCCGGCGAAAAAGCCAAAGCCTGGCAAGACTGGTGCCGCGTGCGCCAGCTGCTGCAGAAATAAGCAAACCCCGCCAGGCGGGGTTTTTTCTTGCCGGCGCCGCAAGCGCCATGCGGCCAACGTTGGCTGCAAAAAACAAAAGCCCTCGAAACCGAGGGCTTTTAGCGGGATACCTGGCCGAATTACTTCAGCTTGGTTTCCTTGTACAGAACATGCTTGCGGGCAACGGGATCAAATTTTTTGATCTCCATTTTTTCCGGCATAGTGCGCTTGTTCTTGGTGGTGGTGTAGAAATGACCAGTACCAGCGGTCGATTCCAGTTTGATCTTGTCGCGCATGGCTTATTCCCTTAAAGAGCTGTCGGTCGACTGATTACAGTTCGCCGCGAGCACGCAGGTCGGCCAGAACGGCATCGATACCTACTTTGTCGATGGTACGCAGAGCAGCGTTGGAGATGCGCAGGCGCACCCAACGGTTTTCGCTCTCTACCCAGAACTTGCGGTACTGCAGGTTCGGCAGAAAACGACGCTTGGTCTTGTTATTGGCGTGGGACACATTGTTCCCGGTCATCGGACGCTTGCCGGTGACTTTGCAAACACGCGCCATGGTGAGTCACTCCCAAAAGCCGGTATAAAGAAACATTTATACCATAAATTAACGCCGCAGCACAAGCTTTGACAGGCAAGCGAAAGCGCCTGCAAGCAAGCAGGCGGCGTCAGGTTTCACAGAAAGGCGGCATGATACCGAAAGCGGCGGCAGTGCGCAGCAAAAAACCGCATACTGCATGCCACCTGGCAGCACATCATTACAAATACACTGGCAAATCAACAACCTGCGGCGCAACACCCTGCAACCAACACGCCACAGGCGGTAAGATTCCGTAGCAAAGCGTGCGGCGCCCCCATTCAAAAACCGGGGCGTTGCTGTTAGAATCCCGGATTCTCATAGAGCCGTAATCCCATGACCAAGTTCATCTTCGTTACCGGTGGTGTGGTGTCCTCTCTGGGCAAGGGCATCGCTGCCGCGTCCATCGCCGCCATTCTCGAATCCCGTGGTCTCAAAGTCACCATGCTGAAGCTGGATCCCTACATCAACGTGGATCCGGGCACCATGAGCCCCTTCCAGCACGGTGAAGTCTTCGTTACCGAAGACGGTGCAGAAACCGACCTCGACCTTGGCCATTATGAGCGCTTCATCCACGCCAAGATGAAGAAGAGCAACAACTTCACTACCGGCCAGGTATATGAATCCGTGATCACCAAGGAGCGCCGCGGCGACTACCTGGGTGGCACCGTGCAGGTCATTCCGCACATCACCGACGAAATCAAGCTGAAAGTGCGCGAAGGCGCCGGCAGCGTGGATGTTGCCATCGTCGAAATCGGCGGTACCGTCGGCGATATCGAATCGCTGCCGTTCCTGGAAGCCATCCGCCAGATGCGCTCCAACCTGGGCCGCAAGAACACCCTGTTCGTGCACCTGTCCTACGTGCCGTACATCGCCACCGCCGGCGAAATCAAGACCAAGCCGACCCAGCACTCCGTTAAAGAGATGCGCGAAATCGGCATCCAGCCGGACATCCTGCTGTGCCGCATGGACCGCGAGCTGCCGGAAGACGAAAAGCGCAAGATCGCGCTGTTCTGCAACGTGGAAGAGAACGCGGTAATCGGCTGCTACGACGCCGACTCCATCTACAAGGTGCCGGAGATGCTGCACGCGCAGGGTATCGACGACATCATCGCCGAGCAGCTGCAACTGGAGCTGCCGAAGGCCGACCTGTCCACCTGGAAGCGCATCATCGACGCCATCGAGCACCCGGACCATAGCGTGAACATCGCCATGGTGGGCAAGTACGTCGATCTGACCGAATCCTACAAGTCGCTGTCCGAGGCGCTGAAGCACGCCGGCGTGCACACCCGCACCAACGTCAACATCATCTATGTCGATTCCGAAGAGATCGAGCGCGACGGCGCCGAATCGCTGAAAGACATGGACGCCATCCTGGTACCGGGCGGCTTCGGCAAGCGCGGCGTGGAAGGCAAGATCAAGGCGGTGAAGTTCGCCCGCGAGAACAACATCCCTTACCTGGGCATTTGTCTGGGCATGCAGATCGCGCTGATCGAGTACGCCCGCGACGTGGCCGGCATGACTGGCGCCAACTCCACCGAGTTCGATCTGGAAACCGACTACCCGGTAGTGGCGCTGATCGACGAGTGGGTAAACCACGACGGCAAGATCGAAACCCGTGATGAAAACTCCAACCTGGGCGGCACCATGCGCCTGGGTGGCCAGCAGTGCGACCTCATCGACGGCTCGCTGGCAGCACGCGTGTACGGCAACACCGAGATCACCGAGCGCCATCGTCACCGTTATGAAGTGAACAACCACTATGTACAGCGCCTGCAGGCAGCCGGCCTGACCATCAGCGGCCTGTCCGCCGGTCACGAGAAACTGGTGGAAACCATTGAGCTGGCCAACCATCGCTGGTTCTTCGCTTGTCAGTTCCACCCGGAGTTCACCTCCACACCGCGCGATGGCCACCCGCTGTTCATCGCCTACGTGCAGGCAGCCCTCGCCTACCAGGCGGACAAGGCCAAGGCCTGAGCAGGCAGCCATTGTCAGCCCGTCTGACCAAAGTTGGCCGCAAGGTGGCGAAGCGCGAGCTTCGCGGCCAATGCGGCCAACCTTGTCTTGAAAGGACACACCATGAAACTTGCCGGATTTGAAGTCGGCCTCGACCAGCCGCTGTTCCTGATCGCCGGCCCCTGCGTGATCGAAAGCGAGCAGATGGCGCTGGATACCGCTGGCGCGCTCAAGGAAATCACCCAGGAACTGGGCATCAACTTCATCTACAAGTCGAGCTTCGACAAGGCCAACCGCTCGTCCGGCAAGTCCTTCCGCGGCTTCGGCATGGAAGAAGGCCTGCGCATCCTGGCGGAAGTGAAACGCCAGATCGGCGTGCCGGTACTCACCGACATCCATACCGAAGAGCAAGTGCCGCACGTGGCAGCGGTGGTGGATGTGCTGCAGACCCCGGCCTTCCTCGCCCGCCAGACCGACTTCATCCGCGCCGTGGCGCAAAGCGGCAAGCCGGTGAACATCAAGAAGGGCCAGTTCATGGCACCGGGCGACATGAAGCACGTCATCGACAAGGCGCGCGATGCCGCCATCGAAGCCGGCCTGGACCCGAACAGCTTCATGGCCTGCGAACGCGGCGCCTCCTTCGGCTACAACAACCTGGTGTCCGACATGCGCAGCCTGGCGATCATGCGCGAGACCAACTGCCCGGTGGTATTCGATGCCACCCACTCGGTACAGCTGCCGGGCGGCCAGGGCACCAGCTCCGGCGGCCAGCGCGAATTCGTGCCGGTACTGGCGCGTGCCGCGGTAGCCGCCGGCGTGGCCGGCCTGTTCATGGAAACCCACCCCAACCCGCCCTGCGCGCTGTCCGACGGCCCCAATGCCTGGCCGCTGCCGCGCATGAAGGAGCTGCTCACCACCCTGGTGGCGCTGGACCGACTGGTAAAAGCGCAACCGCTGGCCGAGCTTTCGCTGTAACAGGTTGACTCCACGGCCAGCCTGTTTCAAGGTTGGCCGCACCGAACCCCGGTTTATCCAACTTAGAAATCTAAAGGGAACTTAGATGAGTGCGATCGTTGACGTGATTGCCCGCGAAATTCTGGATTCGCGCGGTAACCCGACTGTTGAAGCCGATGTACTGCTGGAATCCGGCGTAATGGGCCGTGCCGCCGTACCGTCCGGCGCCTCCACCGGCGAGAAGGAAGCGCTGGAACTGCGTGACGGCGACAAGAGCCGCTACCTGGGCAAGGGCGTACTGAAGGCGGTTGAGAACATCAACACCGAAATCTGCGAAGCCATCATCGGCCTGGACGCCTCCGATCAGGCATTCATCGACAAGACCATGATCGAGCTGGACGGCACTGAGACCAAGGGCCGCCTGGGCGCCAACGCCATGCTGGCCGTCTCCATGGCCGTGGCTCGTGCCGCCGCCGAAGACGCCGGCCTGCCGCTGTACCGTTACCTCGGCGGCGCCGGCCCGATGGCCATGCCGGTACCGATGATGAACGTGATCAACGGTGGCGCGCACGCCAACAACACCCTGGACATCCAGGAATTCATGATCATGCCGGTAGGCGCGCAGACCTTCCGCGAAGCCCTGCGCTGTGGCGCCGAGATCTTCCACACCCTGAAAAAGCTGTGCGACAGCAAAGGCTACGCCACCACCGTGGGTGACGAAGGCGGTTTCGCCCCGAACCTGGCCAGCCACGAAGACGCCATCAAGCTGATTCTGGAAGCCATCGACGCCGCCGGCTACGTAGCCGGTCAGGACGTGCTGCTGGCCCTGGACTGCGCCTCCTCCGAATTCTACCGCGACGGCAAGTACCATCTGACCGCCGAAGGCCTGGCGCTGAGCTCCGAGCAGTTCGCCGACTACCTGGAAACCCTGGTCAACAACTACCCGATCATCTCCATCGAAGATGGCATGAGCGAGCACGACTGGGCCGGCTGGCAGCTGCTGACCGAACGTCTGGCTGGCCGCGTGCAGCTGGTAGGTGACGACGTGTTCGTGACCAACCCGGCGATCCTGGCCAAGGGCATCGAAAGCGGCGTGGCCAACGCCCTGCTGGTAAAAGTGAACCAGATCGGCACCCTGTCCGAGACCCTGAAGGCCGTGGACCTGGCCAAGCGCTCGCGCTACACCAGCGTGATGAGCCACCGCTCCGGCGAAACCGAAGACAGCACCATTGCCGACCTGGCCGTGGCCACCAACTGCATGCAGATCAAGACCGGCTCGCTGTCGCGTTCCGATCGCATGGCCAAGTACAACCAGCTGCTGCGCATCGAGGAAGAACTGGGTGATGCCGCCTGGTACCCGGGCCGTGCCGCCTTCTACAACCTGAAATAATCATGAAACGCCTGACCCTGCTGCTCATCCTGCTGCTTGCCGCATTGCAATGGCCATTATGGCTGGGCAAGGGCAGCTGGCTCAGGGTCTGGCAACTCGACAAACAGGTTGAGGAACAACATGCGGCCAACCAGCAACTGGTTGGCCGCAACACCGCGCTGGACGCCGAAGTGCGTGATCTAAAACAAGGAACCGCGGCAATTGAAGAGCGCGCCCGCAACGAACTTGGCATGATCAAGCAAGGTGAGGTATTTTTCCAACTTCTTGATCCGTCTCACCCTCCCGGACCAGCCCCGCACTGACAGGCGTTGACGGGAAGCGGACCACAAGCGATAACGACAAAACATGGTTGGTAAAAAAGGCTCCAGGGTCTGGTCCATGACGATGCACAATCCGATCGACACCGCGCGTGAAACGCTCAAACAGCTCACGCTGCGCAAACTCCTCCCCACACCAGACAATTTCGAACGCCTGTACTGCGAGATTGCCGGCGTAGAGCCGGAAAGCCAGAAAAGCAAGCTGGCGGAACTGCTGTTCAACGCCTTTGAAAAGCTGCCGGTCACCGACAGCAGCTACAAGATCGCCCTCACCAAACTGCGCAAGGCCATCCAGGATGAAAAATGGGAACTGGTGCCGCAACTGGTGATGGATCTTTCGGTACTGCACCAGCGCAGCCGTGAACTGAACCAGCACTGGGGCTCGCTGATCCTCGACCTGATCAAGGCCTGGGATACCCGCAACCCGGAGATGGGACAGCGCTACAAGCAATCCGCGCTGGAACGGGTAGTGGCTACCTTCGGCAACAACCCGCAGGAACTCAATGACAAGCTGGGCAACCTGGTCAAGAACTGGCTGCAGCCGGAGATGCCGGCAGCAGCAGCCGAACCGCCCGGCAGCACGAGCAGCGACACTGCCGCGGCTGAAGCCCCCGCCGGCAGCGCGTCTGCGGCCAACGACAGCTCCGCCTGGCGCGATGTGCTGGAATACGCGCTGCGCTACGGCATCGCCCCTCGCCTGCTGCACTACCCCGACCTGCTGCCGCAGCTGGAAGAAGTGCAGCTGCAGCTCAAGGATTGCAGCACCGATAGCCAGCTCACCGAATTCTTCCCGAAACTGCGCAGCTTCCTGATTCGCCTGGAACTGCTGTCGCAGGAAGACGAGCGCCTGGTTGCCGGCCTCGCCAACCTGATGCGGCTGATGCTGCAGAATGTCGCCGAGCTTAACCGCGGCGACAGCTACCTGGTAGGCCAGATCAGCAGCCTGCAGGCCATCCTGGCGCAGCCCAATATCTCGATCCAGCACATCTATCACCTGGAATCGAGCCTGAAGGAAGTCATCCACAAGCAGGGCTCGCTGCGCAGCTCGCTGGACGAAGCCACCGATTCGCTGCGCGCACTGCTGGACACCTTCCTCAGCAAGCTGTCACTGATGAGCAGCGGCACCGGCCAGTTCCAGCAGCGCCTGCGCGAACACAGCGAACGCATCCGCGCCGCCCACGACGGCGAAGCGCTGAACGGCATCATGCAGGACCTGCTGCATGACACCGCCAGCATGCAGGACAACCTGCAAAGCTCGCAGCAGGAGCTGCAGGGTGCCAAGCAGGAAGTGGAATCGGCCCAGTCGCGCATCCGCGAACTGGAGAATGCACTGGAAGCGGCCAGCGCCAAGATCAAGGAAGACCAGCTCACCGGCGCCTACAACCGCCGCGGGCTGGAAGAACACTTCACCCGCGAGATCAGCCGCGCCGAGCGCAGCGGCCAGCCGCTGTCGGTGGCACTGCTGGACGTGGACAACTTCAAGCAGGTCAACGACAGCTTCGGCCACCTCACCGGCGACAATGTGCTGAAGTACCTGGTGGACATGATCCGCCACAGCGTGCGCGCCTCGGACATCGTCGGCCGTTTCGGTGGCGAGGAATTCATCGTGCTGCTGCCGGACACCGCCGCCGCGGAAGCGGTGGACCTGATGCAGCGCCTGCAGCGCGAGCTGACCAAGAACTTCTTCCTGACAGGCAGCGAAAAACTGGTGGTGACCTTCAGCGCCGGCGTGGCGGAATGGCACCGCGGCGAGCAGGATATCGACGTGATCGAACGCGCCGACCGCGTGATGTACCAGGCCAAGCTGGCCGGCAAGAACCGCACGCTATCCGCCGAATCCTGAGCCGGCGGCAACGGCAAACAAAAACGGGGCAACAGCCCCGTTTTTTCATTTGCCGGCGCTACTCAGTCGCCGCCCTTCTTCATCGCCTTGCCGGCCTCGGCCCGCTGGCGGCGCACCGCCTTCGGGTCCGCCTGCAGCGGGCGGTAGATTTCCACCCGGTCGCGTGCGCGCAGCACGGTGTCCGGCTGCACCGCCTTGCCGAAGATACCCAGCTTCAGCGCCGCCATATCGATTTCGGCAAACTCTGCGGCCAACCCTGACTGCGCCACGGCCTGCACGGCGGTGGTACCGGGCGCCACCTGCAGCGCCACGATCTTCTGCCGGCCCGGCAGCGCGAACGCCACCTCCACCGGGATATGCTCAGTCGTCGCCATAGACACGATCCGCCTCCTTGATGAAGGCATCCACCAGCGTGCCGGAAATATGGCCGAATACCGGGCCGATAATGGTTTCCAGGATCTTGCTGGAGAACTGGTAGCTCAGGCGGAACTCCACCTTGCAGCCGAAATCGCCCAGCGCATGGAAATGCCAGCGCCCTTCCAGGTGCTGGAACGGGCCATCCACCAATTCCATGATGATGGCGCCGTACGGCTCGTTGCGGTTGCGGGTGGTGAAATGCTGCTTCACCTTCAGGTAATCGATATGCAGGCTGGCCACCAGCTGGTCGCCGTCGCGCTCGTGCTCCTCGGCCCTGGCGCACCACGGCAGGAAGCGCGGATAGTGGGTTACATCATCCACCAGCCGGAACATCTGCTCCGGGGTGTGCGCCACCAGGACGCTCTTCTCGATGACATGCATGCTGAAACGGTGCTAGGGAAAGCACGAAGGGTACACAATCGCCCAGCCCGGCGGCAAGCCGCCAGATCAAGCCCATGAATTTGCAGCGCTTTGGCGAATGCGCCCGTTCTGCTAAAATGCGCGATTCCCTGCAATACCTGCCTTGGACCCCATGAGCATCGTCGACAACCGCAAAGCCTTTCACGACTACTTCATCGAGGAGCAGCTCGAAGCCGGCCTGATGCTGGAAGGCTGGGAGGTCAAGGCGATCCGCGCCGGCCGCGTACAGCTGAAAGAAAGCTACGTCATCTACCGCGACGGCGCCTTCTACCTGTTCGGCTGCCACATCACCCCGCTGCAGTCTGCCTCCACCCACGTTCACCCCGACCCGGTACGCACCCGCAAGCTGTTGCTGAACCAGCATGAGATCAGCCGCCTGATCGGCAAGGTGGAACGCGCCGGCTACACCATGGTGGCACTCAACCTGCACTACAGCAAAGGCAATATCAAGGCCGACATCGGCCTGGCCAAGGGCAAGAAGCAGCACGACAAGCGCGAAAGCGAAAAAGAACGCGAATGGCAGCGCGAGAAACAGCGCCTGATGCGCGGCAAGGTGTAAGCATGAAACCGAGCATCGTCCAACCCATCCTGCTGATCATCCTGGGCGCCCTGTGGCTGCTCAAGAGCACCGCGCTGCTGCCGGAAACCTCCATCCTGCTCGCCCTGCTGCTGGCCGCCGCCGGCGTGATACTGGGCCTGCTGGACGGGCTGACCAAGTCCACCGTGGTCAGCAGCCCGATGCTGGTCTACGCCGGTGCCGCCATTTACCTGTATGACCACTATTTCGTGCGCTTCAGCCACGTTGCCGCCTTCGGCATGATGCTGCTGGGCATATTGCTGCTGCTCGCCCGCAGCGACCGCATACCGGAGCGCCGGCTGCCACGCCGCCGCACCTGACAAGACACCGTATTCAAAATGACACCGGCCAACCCCAGCCGGTTAATACACGCAAGGACTGCCATGGACAAAATCCTCATCCTCGACTTCGGCTCCCAGGTCAGCCAGCTGATCGCCCGCCGCGTGCGCGAAGCCCACGTCTACTGCGAGCTGCACCCGTTCGACATGCCCATCGACGAGATCCGCGCGTTCAACCCCAAGGCCATCATCCTGTCCGGCGGCCCCAACTCGGTATACGAATCCGACTACCAGGCCGACCAACAGGTATTCGCGCTGGGCGTACCGGTACTGGGCATCTGCTACGGCATGCAGTTCATGGCGCAGAGCCTGGGCGGCAAGGTGGAAGCCGGCGACAAGCGTGAATTCGGCTACGCCGAAATCCAGGCCCGCCACCACTCCAAGATCCTGGAAGGCCTGCAGGACCGCGTGGACGATGCCGGCAACGGCTTCCTCGACGTATGGATGAGCCACGGCGACAAGGTTACCTCGCTGCCGGCCGGCTTCCATGTCATCGCCGAGACCCCGTCCTGCCCGGTGGCCGCCATGGCCGATGAGGACCGCGGCTTCTACGCCGTGCAGTTCCACCCGGAAGTGACCCACACCAAGCGCGGCACCGAGATGCTGCACCGCTTCGTGCTGCACGTGGCCGGCGCCAAGCCGTCCTGGACCATGCCGAACTACATCGAGGAAGCGATCCAGAAGATCCGCGACCAGGTGGGCGACGAGGAAGTCATCCTCGGCCTGTCCGGCGGCGTGGATTCCTCGGTGGCTGCAGCGCTGATTCACCGCGCCATCGGTGAACAGCTCACCTGCGTCTTCGTCGACCACGGCCTGCTGCGCCTGAACGAAGGCAAGATGGTGATGGAAATGTTCGCGCAGAACCTGGGCGTGAAAGTGATCCGGGTTGATGCCAGCGAACAGTTCATGGGCAAGCTGGCCGGCGAGACCGACCCGGAGAAGAAGCGCAAGATCATCGGCGCCGAATTCGTGGAAGTGTTCCAGCGTGAATCCGGCAAGCTGACCAACGCCAAGTGGCTGGCACAGGGCACCATCTACCCGGACGTGATCGAATCCGCCGGCGCCAAGACCAAGAAGGCGCACGCGATCAAGAGCCACCACAACGTGGGCGGCCTGCCGGAAGACATGAACCTCAAGCTGCTGGAGCCGCTGCGCGACCTGTTCAAGGACGAAGTACGCCAGCTGGGCGTGGCGCTGGGCCTGCCGCACGACATGGTGTACCGCCACCCGTTCCCGGGCCCGGGCCTGGGCGTGCGCATACTGGGTGAAGTGAAGATGGAATACGCCGAGCTGCTGCGCCGCGCCGACGCCATCTTCATTGAAGAACTGCGTGGCACCGTGGATGAAGCCACCGGCAAGAACTGGTACGACCTCACCAGCCAGGCCTTTGCCGTATTCCTGCCGGTGAAATCGGTAGGCGTGATGGGCGACGGCCGCACCTACGACTACGTGGTGGCACTGCGCGCGGTAATCACCAGCGACTTCATGACCGCACACTGGGCCGAACTGCCGTACAGCCTGCTGGGCAAGGTATCCAACCGCATCATCAACGAAGTGCGCGGCATCAACCGCGTGGTCTACGATGTGAGCGGCAAGCCACCGGCAACCATCGAGTGGGAATAAAAGTTGTTATCTGACAACAGCTTAGACAGCACAACAGGGCCGGCGTATTGCCGGCCCTTTTTACATTCATCGCGACCTGAACCACGTTCTGACAGCTTAAAAACGGGCCTCTGATGGTCACAAAATGGTCAGAGTCGGCCCACCTCGCGAGGCCCCCCTCATGCTGCCCCGGCTAGGAACCCTCCACGGATCGATTGCTCGTTTCGCCGGCCGCTTCCCTCAGTATCCAGCTATGGAACAGCTGCATGGCCGGCGACATGGGTCTTGATTTCAACCACGTCAGCCAGTAGCTGCCGGCTTTCACTTCCATCTCGAACGGACAAACGAGAAGTCCTGCCTGCAGTTCCCGCACGAACATTCCGGGTGGAGCCAAAGCGACGCCCGCACCTTGTACTGCCGCTTCCACCATCAGCCGGGACGAATCAAAGACTGGGCCATTCATCGTCCACGGCGCCAGCCCGGCAGCGGCAAACCAGGCAATCCAGTCGTCAACGCGATACGAGCGCAGCAGTATTTCCCTTGCCAGGTCGGGCGGCTCGGAAAGTCGTCTTGCAATCTCCGGCGCGCACAGCACCGCAAGCGGCGCATCGAGCAGTAAGGCATTGTGTGTTGCAGGCCAGAGCCCCTCGCCGAAACGGATCGCAAAATCGAGCCCCTCAGATGCCAGATCAACGAGATTGTTATGAGTGAGCAGTCGCAACTCGACGAAGGGATGCAGCTCCCTGAACCGTTTCAGCCGCGGCATCAGCCAACCGACGGCAAATGTGCCCACCACGCCAACCGTCAACACCTCGTGGAAATTCCCTCCCTCGAATTGCTTCAGTACGGCTTCGATACGGCCGAAAGCATCACTCAGCACCGGCAACAAGGCGCGGCCCTCGTCAGTCAAGCCCAGGCCACGCGGCAGCCGCTTGAACAGGGGCATCCCCAGGCGTTCTTCGAGCGTCCGCACCTGCTGGCTGACTGCCGCCTGCGTGACGTTGAGCTCCAGCGCGGCGCGAGTAAAACTGAGATGTCGCGCTGACGCTTCGAATGCTCGAAGCGCGTTAAGTGGTAGATAAGTACGCATGCCGCTCACACCATAGATTTTCTTTACCCTGCAGCAAATTATCCTCGATTGCCAAGCAATCGGGAGATGACGGATATTCCTCACTCGACAAGGGCTTCGCACAGATGACATCCGGCGGGGTGATGCATCCAGAGGCAAAGCTAGCTTATACGAGCCGCTGTCTGACCGAATAGCCTCAACCAGCAATAGAAATTGAAGGAAATCCCAGGAATGAAGTTCAGCGCGACAAGCCGGCTGGCGACCGTTTTCTTCGCCTTATGTGCGACCACAACCGCCACGCTCGCGGCGGATAGCCCGCAAGACGCGATCAGGTCAGCGGTGGACAGGACAATCCAGCCTGTCATGACGAAATACCGCATCGCCGGCATGGCGGTTGGCGTCATTACCGGGGGCAACACCTACGTGTTCAACTATGGCGTGGTGTCGATGAAAAGCGGCAAGCCGGTTACGCGCGACACCTTGTTCGAACTCGGCTCGGTCAGCAAGACCTTCACCGCGACGCTGGCATCGTATGCGCAGGTGAGTGGCAAGCTGTCGCTGACCGATAAAACGAGCCAGTACCTGCCATCGCTGCAAGGCAGCCCGTTCGGCGACGTGCGTCTCGTCAACCTGGGCACGCATACGCCCGGCGTGCTGCCGCTACAGGTGCCGGATGGCATCCATGACGACACGCAGCTCCTGCAATACCTGAAGGAGTGGAAACCGGGCTGTGCGCCGGGTAGCTGCCGTACGTATTCGAACCCCGGCATCGGCACACTCGGCCTGATAACGGCGAAAAGCATGAACCAGCGCTTTGACGCGCTGATGGAGCAGCGCGTGTTTCCCGCACTCGGCATGAGCAGCAGCTACATCAACGTTCCGCAAGCCAGGGAAGCGGATTACGCGCAAGGCTATACAAAGGATGGCATGCCGATCCGCATGTCGCCCGGCATGCTGTCCGCCGAAGCCTATGGCATCAAGTCGACGGCAGCAGACATGACCCGCTTCGTGGCCGCCAACATGAAGCTGATAAAACTGGACGCCAAGCTCCAGCGTGCAATCACCGACACGCACACCGGCTACTTCAAGGCAGGCGTGATGACCCAGGACCTGATATGGGAACAGTATCCGTATCCGGTCGCCTTGCAGACCTTGCTGGAGGGGAACTCCTCGGCCATGGCCTTCAATGCGACGCCGACGGCTGCAATCACACCGCCACAGGCCCCTAGGCAAGACGTCTGGATCAACAAGACCGGCTCTACCAACGGCTTCGGGGCTTACGTGGCATTCATCCCTAAGAAGCAGCTGGGCATCGTCATCCTCGCCAACAGGAACTACCCGATCGATGAACGGGTAAGTGCGGCCTACCAGATCCTCACCTCACTTGCCGACGGGCAGTGAGCAATGATGAAAACAAAGCCCGGCGTTTGCCGGGCTTTGTTTTTTAGTGTCGACCAGCGTCGAGAAACTTGCCGATGCGCTGCAGCACCCAGTGTTCCTGCTCGCGGTGCGGCATGTGGCGCACACCGGGCATAATCTCCAGTTGCGCCGGGCCGGCCACCAGGCCGGCAATCTGCTGCGGGTGCAGGCTGGAGCCGTACTCGTCGTCAGCGCCATGCAACACCAGCGTCGGGCAGTGCACCTGTGGCAGCGCCGCCTGCAGCGACCAGTCGGCGAATGCCGGTGCCAGCCAGGTATCGATCCAGGCTTGCAGCACCCAACGCGCCTTGTCACCGTGGTAGCGCCGCAGCCGCTCGAACGGCTCCGGCTGGGCAAACTGTTCCCTGGCTTCGATGATGCCGGCGCGGGTGCGCTCCTCCACGAACGCCTGCGCCGCGATGGTGATCAGCGCCTCGCAGCCGGCCGCATAGTGCGCGGCGCAGTGCACCGCCATGCCGCCGCCCACGCTATGCCCCAGCAGCACGAAACGCTCCAGGCCGAAATGCTCGCGCAGCGCGGCAAAGCCGCTGGCGGCCTCCGCCGGCACGAAGTCCATGCCCGGCGGTTCGTGCCGCGGGTCGGACTGGCCAAAACCCAGCCGGTCGTAGGCAATCACCGTGCGCCCGGTGTGCTCCGCCAGCAGTGCCGGGAAGTTGCGCCACAGCGCGACGCAGCCCAGCGAATCGTGCAGCAGCACTATTGGTGCATGAAGGTCGGGCGCCTGAAGGTTGGCCGCATGCGGCTGCCAGCAGCGGGCGAACAGCCGGCCGGCAGCGGTGGCCACCCAGTGGTCGGTGGCGGGGGGATTGGTCGTACTCATGAGCTTCTCTCAACTTGCCAGCAGCTGGCGCAACAGGCCGCTGGCGGCGATGCCGATCAGCACGGTGGGCAGCATGCCCAGCCGGCATGCGGCCAACAGGGTGATGCCCAGCGCCAGCAGATCGGCGGGTTTGTCTGCCACGAAGGCCGGTGCAATCACCGATATCAACACACAAGCCGGTACGTTTTCCAGTACCGCCAGCATGCGCGGGCTGAGGCTGCGCCCGCGCAGCGCCAGGTAGCCGACGATGCGGGTCGGTCAGGCCGGTGCTGGAATGCCACCTGATGGCGGGCGACTGCGACTTTCTGTTGCGGGTGGTGGCAGCGGATCTGGACGACTACCGCCAGTTCCAGATCGAGCACCTCACCCGCATCAAGGGCGTGCAGAGCGTGAAGACCGAGATTCCGATGCAGAAGATCAAGCTCACCGCGGAAATCCCGGTCTAGCCGACCGGAAATTCACAACAATTAAAAAAACAGGCTGCGCCCGCCGCCGCCCGCCCGGCTGCAGGCGCCCAGCGCCGCCAGCGGAACAACGGCAGCGATAAACCCGGCCATACTGCAAGCTCATCTCACATGCGGCCAACCTTGCCGCCAGGCACACCGCAAGGGAGTGAACAGCAATGCACACACCATGGCACAGGCAGCTACACGCCCGGCTACGCCTGGGCAAACGCCGGCTGCTGATGCTGCTGCTGGGGCTGATCACCGCCGTCGAGTTCTTTGAAAACGCCATGTTCGTGTTCGCCGCCAGCCACGTGATGGGCGGCATCGACGCCTCGCCGCGCGAGTTTGCGCTGGTGCAGGCGGCCTATGCGGTGGGCAGCATGCTGATGATCGTCAAACAGCAGTGGCTGACACGCCATTACGGCTACCGCCACTACCTGGTGGCTTCGCTAGCGCTGTTCGTACTGGGCGCGCTGGGCAGCGCCGCCAGCGGCAGCCTGATCGCCCTGGCGCTGGCGCGTTTCGTGCAGGGTGTGGGCGGCGGTGCACTGTTCACCAGCAGCCGCATCCTGGTGAACCTGCTGTTTGCGCCGGCGGATCGGCCGCGCGCGCTGAAATACTTCATGCTGCAGATCTTCTCCGCCTCGGCATTCGGGCCGGCGGTGGCCGCGCTGTGCGTGGAAAGCCTCGGCTGGCAGTCCATCTTCCTGGTGGCTATTCCCCCAGCCCTGCTGGCGCTGGCACTGTGCTGGCTGCTGCTGCCGGAAATGCCTCGCAGCGAAGCCGCGGGCGCCTATTCCGCCTGGCCCCTGCTACTGTTCGCCGCCGCCGTGATCTGCCTGCAGCTGATGCTGTCGCAGGCCCGCTACGATTTCTTTGCCCACCCGCTGCGCCTGCTGCTGATGACAGTAGCCGGCGGCGCGCTGTTGGCCGGCTTCCTGTGGCAGCAGTACCGCCACCCCGACCCGATACTGCACGTGCGCGAACTGAACAGTCCGGTGTACCTGGCCGGGCTGGCGCTGTATTTTCTGCATTACTTCCTGAGCAATTTCAGCGGCTACCTGTTCCCGGTATTCGCCGAACAGGCACTGGCGTTGCCGCTGCGCACGGTGGGCTGGCTCAATTCCGCGGCCGGCATTGTTGGTGTGGCGGTGGCACTGGCGTATGTCAGCTGGGGGCGTCGCCTGCCCAGCAAGAAGCCGCTGATGCTGCTCGGCGCACTGGCCATGGCAGTCACCGCCTGGTGGTTTGCCGCCCTGCCGGCCAATGCCACGCCCGGCACCCTGCTGCCGGGGCTGCTCGCCAAGGGCTTGTTCTCGGTGCTGCTGGTGCTGCCGGTGGCCGGGCTGACCTTCCGCGAGCTGGGCGACCAGCGCTTTGCCCACGGCTACCAGGGCAAGAACCTGATGCGGCAGATCGCCGGCTCCATCGCCACCGCGGTGGCGGCGGTGCTGATGCATAACCGCCAGTTCGCGGTGCAATCCGAGTTGTCGGTAACGCTGTCGCCGGCACGGCCCGACGTAGCCGGCTGGGTGGACAGCTTCGCCCGCTCACTGCAACAGCATGGCCTGACAACGGAGCAGGCACACAGCGGCGCGCTGGCCGAACTGGCCAGGCTTACCCAGCAGCAGGCACAGCTGATCGCCTGCCAGGATCTGTACCGGCTGCTGATAGCCTTCGCGCTGCTCACTGCGCTGGTGGTGATGGTGCAGCGCAAGCTACAGTAGCCGGCTTGCGGCCAACCTTGCCGCAATAAAAACGCCCGCTTGCGCGGGCGTTCTGCGGCAAAACCGGCAGGCGCTTACACGTCGGCGGTATCCGCCCAGCCCACGCGGTTGCCCACATGGAAGATGCGATCCTGCGCGTCGATCTCGCCGGCCCCCAGCAGGCCCTGCTGTTCCACCGCGTGGTACACCGGTGTGAAGTCCGGCGCAGTGGCTTCGAACAGCTGCTGGAAGCTGTCGATGACGAAGTAGGTTTTCTGGAAGGTATCGATGCGGTAGCGGGTGCGCATGATGCGCTGCAGATCGAAACCCACGCGGTTGGGGCTGTCGCTTTCCAGGCTGTACACCGATTCCGACTTGCTGGACACGATGCCGGCGCCGTAGATGCGCATGCCCTGCGGGGTGTTGATCAGGCCGAATTCCACCGTGTACCAGTACAGCCGCGCCAGCAGCGGCAGGTAGCCCAGCTCCTTGGCTTTCATGCCGCCCTTGCCATAGGCCTCCAGGTAGTCGGCAAACACCGGGTTGATCAGCAGCGGCACGTGGCCGAACAGGTCGTGGAACACATCCGGTTCCTGCAGGTAGTCCAGCTGGTGCGGCTCGCGCAGCCACCAGGTCACCGGGAAGCGGCGGTTGGCCAGATGCTCGAAGAACACGTCGTCCGGAATCAGCCCCGGCACCGCCACGATCTGCCAGCCGGTGGCAGCCTTCAGCGTTTCGTTGAGTCGGTCGAAGTCCGGCACCTGGTGCGCATCCACCTCCAGTGCGGCCAACCCTTGCAGATATTCGTCACAGGCGCGGCCCGGCAGCATCTCGCTCTGGCGCCGGTACAGCGTGGCCCAGGTCTGGTGATCCTCGGCGCTGTAGCGCTCCCACGGTTGCGGCAGGGTGAAATCCGCCGCGTGCGTCAGCCCCTGGTTCTTGCGCACGGTGATGTCCGGCACCGTGTAGGTATTCATTTCCATGGCGTTGTCTCTCGATAGGGTTGGCAGTGGCTGCCTATGTTTCGAGTGTAGGTGCAAGCGCATGCGCGTTGGCCGCATGATTTGAATGCCCAGACCTTTTTTTGCATACTTACCGCATACAAACCAATGGAAATGCAGAAAATGCGCGGAATCGAGCTTGATCGTTACGACTACCAGATTCTGGAGGCGCTGCAGAAGGACGCGCGCGCCACGCATCAGAAGCTGGCGCAGGAGGTGCCGCTGTCGGCATCGCAGATCGGCCGCCGCATCCAGCGGCTGGAAGAGGCCGGCATCATCCAGGGCTACCACATCGCGCTGCGGCCCGACCTGCTGGACCTGTCGGTAACCGCCTTCGCCAATGTCAGCCTGGAGCGCCACGGCGAGGCATCGATACGCGAGTTCGCCGCCGCCATCAGCGACCTGCCGGAGGTGCTGGAGTGCTACGCGGTGGCCGGCGAGGCGGATTACTGGCTGCGCATCGTGGTGCAGGACCTGCCCTCGCTGTCGCGCTTCGTGATGAACAAGCTGATGACGCTGTCGCTGGTGCGCAGCGTGAAATCCACCGTGGCGCTGGAGCCGATCAAGCACACCACCCGCCTGCCGCTGCAGCCTCCGGCGCGCTGATGCGGCCAACCCTGGCGCAGCAGCAATGAAAAAGGCCGGCATCGCTGCCGGCCTTGCCGTTTGCCCCTGTCCGCTTACGCGCTCAGGTTCTTGGACACGATCTCGTACACATCCTTGGACAGCCCGTCCTTGGCCAGGATGCGCTGCAGTTCGCGCGTCATCAGGTCGCGGCGTACCGGCTCCAGCTTCTGGCGGCGGTTGAACAGCGACACGATGCGGCTGGCCACCTGCGGGTTGATGGCATCCAGCGCCAGCACCTGGTCGGCCAGGAACTGGTAGCCGGAACCATCGGCGGCGTGGAAATGCAGCATGTTACGGCCGAAGCTGCCCAGCAGCGCGCGCGCCTTGTTCGGGTTGCGCAGGGTGAACGCCGGGTGCGACATCGCCGACTGCACATGGTCCAGCGTGCACGGCAGCTGGCTGCCGGCCACCAGCGCAAAGAACTTGTCCATCACCAGCGGGTTGTCCTGCCAGCGTTCGGCAAAGGCCAGGTAGCAGTTGTCGCGCTCCTCGCTGTCGCGGTCGCGCAGGGCCAGCATGGCGCCCATCTGATCGCTCATATTGTCGGCCTGCAGGCATTGCTGCTCGGCGGCCTCCAGCGGCCAGGCATCGGCCAGACGGGTGAGCATGGCCAGCGCCAGGTTCTTCAGCGCGCGGCGGCCGGCATCGGCCGGGCGGTAGTGCGGCGTCTGGTTGAGGTCGAACGCCTCGTGCCATTCGCCGCGCAGCGCCTGCGCCAGGGTGTCCAGCACGAAATCGCGCACCGCGTGGATGGCAGCCGGGTCGGCCTCTTCCACCATTTCCAGGATCTCGGCTTCCGACGGCAGGCTCAGCATCAGCGCCTTGAATGCCGGGTCGGCGCCGTGGTCGTCCAGCACCGCGCGGAAAGCATCGGTAAAGCCTGCGGCCAACTTGAGCGGCGTGCCGGCGGCATGATCGGCCAGCAGCTGGCGGATCAGGCGTTCGGCGTAGGCCTGGCCGGCTTCCCAGCGGGCGAAGGCGTCGCTGTCGTTGGCCATCAGGAAGGCCAGCTCGCTGTCATGCCAGTCGAAAGCCAGCTTCACCGGCGCGGAGTAACCGCGCAGCAGCGATGGCACCGGCGCGCTATCGACATTGGTGAAGGTAAAGGTCTGCGCCGCGGCGCGCACGTCCAGCACGCGGGTGGTGCCCTGGGCGGCGTCCTCGCCCTGCAGCTGCAGCGGCAGGTCGTTGCCGTCCGCACCGATCAGGCCGACGGCAAACGGGATGTGCAGCGGCTGCTTGTCGCTCTGCCCAGGCGTAGCCGGGCAGCTTTGCTGCACGTGCAGGGTGTAGCTGCGGGCATCGGCATCGTAATCGCCGCTGACCTGCAGCTGCGGGGTGCCGGCCTGGCTGTACCACAGCGCGAACTGCGCCAGGTCGGCCTCGTTGGCATCGGCCATGGCGGCACGGAAGTCGTCGCAGGTTACTGCCTGGCCATCGTGGCGCTTGAAGTACAGCTGCATGCCCTTCTGGAAACCGGCTTCGCCCAGCAGGGTGTGGTACATGCGTACCACTTCGGCGCCCTTCTCGTACACCGTCATGGTGTAGAAGTTGTTCATCTCGATGTAGCTGTCCGGGCGGATCGGGTGCGCGGTGGGGCCGGCATCTTCCGGGAACTGCATCTGGCGCAGGTTCTTCACGTCCTGGATGCGCTTCACCGCGCGGCTGTCCAGGTCGGAGCTGAATTCCTGGTCGCGGAACACGGTCAGGCCTTCCTTCAGCGACAGCTGGAACCAGTCGCGGCAGGTAACGCGGTTGCCGGTCCAGTTGTGGAAGTATTCATGGCCGATGATGGCCTCCACGCGCTGGAAGTCGGCGTCGGTGGAGGTATCCTGCCGCGCCAGTACCGCGGAGGTATTGAAGATGTTGAGGCCCTTGTTCTCCATCGCCCCCATGTTGAAGTCGCCTACCGCCACGATCATGTAGATGTCGAGGTCGTATTCCAGGCCGAAGCGCTCTTCGTCCCACTTCATCGAGCGCTTCACCGCGCCCATGGCGAACTCCACCTTGTCCTGGTCGGCCGGCACGGTCCAGATTTCCAGCAGCACGTTGCGGCCGCTGCGGGTGGTGTAGCTGTCGCGCAGCGCGGACAGCTTGCCCGCCACCAGCGCGAACAGGTAGGACGGCTTCTTGTACGGGTCCACCCATTTCACCCAGTGGCGCTTCTTGTCCACCATGCCCTCGCCCACCTTGTTGCCGTTGGACAGCAACACCGGGTACTTGGCCTTGTCGGCGATGATGGTGGTGCTGAACTTGGCCATCACGTCCGGGCGGTCCGGGTAGAAGGTGATCTTGCGGAAGCCTTCCGGCTCGCACTGGGTGTAGAGGTTGCTGCCACCGGAGGCGTACAGGCCCATCAGGCTGCTGTTGGCCACCGGGTCGATCTCGGTTTCCACGTCCAGGATGAAGCTGTCCGGCACGTCGGGAATAGCCAGGCCGTCGGCGCTCAGCGTGTAGCCGTCCGGGCCCAGGCGCTCACCGTCCAGCGCCAGCGAGTGCAGCCTGGCGCTGCCGTCCAGCTGCAGCACGGTGGCCGAGGTGGCGGCCGGGTTGCGGCGCATCACCAGCCGCGAGTGCACGCGGGTGAGATTGTCTTCGATGATGTCGAAGGTCAGATCCACCTTGTCCACCAGGTAGGCTGGCGGCAGGTAGTCGCTGCGGTATTTGATCTGCGGTTGTTGGCTCATCTACTTCCATCCTGCTAATGGCTAACAGCGAGTCGCCTGGCGCCCGCCTTGTTGTTGTGACGCGAATGCGTCCCCGGTCATATTGTTGGTTCCAGCGTTCAGCCCTTGATCCAGGCACCGCCGTCAGCTGTCAGACGCAGCCGGCAGGTATCGGCCGGCATGCCCTGCAGGGTGACGCGGAAGCTCAGCAGCTCGTCGCGGCGGAAGGCATGCAGCTTGAGCTTGGAGCCCACGCGGTAGCGGCGCAGCGCCTTGTCCAGGTCGCTCACCCGCACGCCGTTGACGGCAATCACCACGTCGCCGCCGGACAGCCCGGCCGCCTGGGCGGCACCGCCGTCCAGCACCGCGCTGAGCTTGACGCCCAGCGCATCGCCGGCGGTTTTCACCCCCAGGGTTGGCCGCACGGCGCCGCTGACGATCTCGTCCACCACGCTGCCGCCATCACTGGCACTGTCGGCCGGCAGCAGTTGCATCTCGACTCCCTGGCCGGCCAGCAGTTCCGCCAGCGGCAGCTCGCGGGTGGAGCGGATCGCCATGTCGAAGAATTTGCCGAGCTTGAGGCCGGTAACCTGTTCGGCCACGCGCTCCCACTCGTCCTCGGCCAGGCCCTTGCCGTCCGCCAGCCATTTCTGCCACAGCGCCTGCATCACCGTATCCAGGCTGCTGGCGCCACGGCTGTGCTTGCGGATGTAGAGGTCCAGCGCCAGCGCCGCCAGCGAGCCCTTGGTGTAGTAGCTGACAATGCTGTTGGGGCTGTTCTCGTCCTGGCGGTAGTACTTGCTCCAGGCATCGAAGCTGGAATCGGCCAGCGTCTGCTTGTTGCGGCCGTTACCGCGCGCCACGCCGGTGATGGTCTTGGCCAGCAGGCCGAGGTAGCGTTTTTCGTCGATCAGCCCGCAGCGCACCAGCGCCAGGTCGTCGTAGTAGGAGGTAATGCCCTCGAACGCCCACAGCAGCGTGGTGTGGCCTTCGCGGTTCAGGTCGTACGGGGTGAACGCCGCCGGCTTCATGCGCTTGACGTTCCAGGTGTGGAAGTACTCGTGGCTGATCAGGCCCAGCAGCTTGAGGTAGCCGTCGTTAATTCCCGCCTCGCCGTGCTGCGGCAGGTCGTCGCGGCTGGCCACCAGCGCGGTGGAGGCGCGATGCTCCAGCCCGCCGTAGATGTCGCCGCCGACGAACAGCATGAATACGTAGCGATCGAACGGGGCCGGCTCGCCAAAGAAGCGGATCTGCCATTCGCAGATGCGCTTGGTGTCTGCGGCCAACCTTTTCAGGTCGGCCTTGTATTTGCCGGAGACCACGAATTCATGCGGCACGCCGCAGGCCTTGAAGCTGACGCGCTCGAACTCGCCCAGCTCCACCGGGTGGTCGATCAGCTCGTCATAGTTGGCCGCACGGTAGCGGCCGAAGCCGGATTTCTTGCATTCCAGCGCCGGCAGGCTGGTGGCCACCTGCCACTTGGCCAGTGCCTTGTCTGCCGGCGGCAGGATCTCCACCTCGCACGGCGCGTTCTCGAAGCCGTCCGCCTGCAGGAACACACTGGTGCCGTTGTAGAAGCCGCGCTCGCCATCCAGGTAGGCGCCGCGCACCGAGAGGTCGTAGGCGTACACGGTGTAGTGCACGGTCAGCGCGCCCTTTGCCGGCGCCGCCAGCCAGCTGTGCTTGTCCAGCTTGGTGAGCGCCACTGCCTTCCTGCCGCTTTCGGCGCGGATGGCCACGATGTGGCGCGCGAACTCGCGAATCATGTAGCTACCCGGAATCCACGCCGGCAGGCGCAGCACCTGGCCGTCAGCGGCGGGCTGGGCGAGGGTAACCGAGACTTCGAACAGGTGGGCTTCGGGAGCGACAGGGCGAATGCGATAGCTGACAGGGGTAGACATGGAGGCGAACCAGGTATGGCGGGGAAACCCGGATTCTAGCACCTGCCACCCCCGGCCGCCCCTGACCTTCGGGCTTGATATTCATCAATAGCGGAATTATCGATGACAATATAATCGCTCAATGTCAAAAGCCGGAATGGGGTAAGCAGGCCATACAGCACCGGCCGGCAAGCCCTGTCGATATTCTTATCGACTAGTGGCTGATGCCCGATTGATTTAGAATGACTCGTTGAAAAAATGGGGATCGAGGGTGGTTATTGCCCGGGGTTGCCAGCAGTCTCACGGTACCCCGAGCACAGTTCAAGCCTGCCGCATCCCTCGACTTGCCGGGCCTCGTCTAACATGGGGATACGCCCCCGGATCTCAAGTCACCGGTTTCATAACGTTCTAGTTCGCAACCTTGGAGAAACCCTGAATGGATACGCAATCCACTTATAACTATAAGGTGGTGCGCCAGTTCTCGATAATGACCGTGGTCTGGGGCATTGTCGGCATGCTGGTCGGCGTGATTATTGCGGCCCAACTGGTATGGCCAGAGCTCAATTTCGGGCCCTGGTTCCACTACGGCCGCCTGCGTCCGCTGCACACCAACGCCGTGATCTTCGCCTTTGGCGGCTGTGCGCTGTTTGCCACGTCCTACTACGTGGTGCAGCGCACTTGTCACGTGCGCCTGATTTCCGACAAGCTGGCCGCCTTCACCTTCTGGGGTTGGCAGCTGGTCATCGTGGCTGCGGCCATTACCCTGCCGCTGGGTTACACCTTCGGCAAGGAATACGCCGAGCTGGAATGGCCGATCAAGCTGCTGATCGCGGTGATCTGGGTGGTGTACGCCATCGTGTTCTTCGGCACCATCGCCATCCGCAAGGTGAAGCACATCTACGTAGCCAACTGGTTCTACGGTGCCTTCATCCTGGCCGTGGCCCTGCTGCACATCGTGAACAGCGCCTTCGTACCGGTATCCATGTGGAAATCCTACTCGGTGTACGCCGGTGCCGTGGATGCCATGGTGCAGTGGTGGTACGGCCATAACGCCGTGGGCTTCTTCCTGACCGCCGCCTTCCTGGGCATGATGTACTACTTCGTACCGAAACAGGCCGGCCGTCCGGTGTACTCCTACCGCCTGTCCGTAGTGCACTTCTGGGCGCTGATCTTCACCTACATGTGGGCCGGCCCGCACCACCTGCACTACACCGCGCTGCCTGACTGGACCCAGTCCGTAGGCATGGTGTTCTCGCTGATCCTGCTGGCGCCGAGCTGGGGTGGCATGATCAACGGCATCATGACCCTGTCCGGTGCCTGGCACAAACTGCGTACCGACCCGGTACTGAAGTTCCTGGTGGTATCCCTGTCCTTCTACGGCATGTCCACCTTCGAAGGCCCGATGATGTCCATCAAGACCGTTAACGCCCTGTCGCACTACACCGACTGGACCATCGGTCATGTGCACTCCGGCGCACTGGGCTGGGTAGCCTTCATCTCCATCGGTTCCATGTACTACCTGCTGCCGCGCCTGTTCGGCCGCGACGGCATGCACAGCGTGAAGCTGATCGAAGCACACTTCTGGCTGGCTACCGTGGGCGTGGTGCTGTACATCGCCTCGCTGTGGATCGCCGGTGTGATGGAAGGCCTGATGTGGCGCGCCCTGAATCCGGACGGCACCCTGACCTACTCCTTCGCCGAAGCCGTGAAAGCCACCTACCCGTACCTGTTCGTACGCTTCCTGGGCGGCGTGCTGTTCCTGACCGGCATGCTGATCATGGCTTACAACACCTTCCGCACCGTCTCTGCCGGCCGCGCTGTTGATGCCAAGATCCCGGCTGTTGCAGCCCAAGCGCACTAAGGGTTCAAGGGAAACATCATGGAAAAAATCCAGAAACTGATCGAAGAAAACGTAGCGTATCTGATCGTGCTGACCCTGCTGGTCATCAGCGTGGCAGCCCTGGTCGAGATCGTACCGCTGATGTTCCAGAAGTCGACCACCGAGCCGGTGGCAGGCGTGAAGCCGTACAACGCGCTGCAGCTGACCGGCCGCGACATCTACATCCGTGAAGGCTGCTACCTGTGTCACTCGCAGATGATCCGCCCGTTCCGTGCCGAAACCGAACGTTACGGCCACTACTCGGTAGCCGGTGAATCGGTGTACGACCACCCGTTCCAGTGGGGCTCCAAGCGTACCGGCCCGGATCTGGCCCGCGTTGGCGGCCGCTACTCCGACGAATGGCACCGCGTACACCTGAACAACCCGCGCGACGTGGTTCCGGAATCCAACATGCCGGCATTCCCGTGGCTGGCCCGCAACCTGGCCGACGCTGACAGCGTTGCCGCCAAGATGACGGCCCTGCGCAAGGTTGGCGTACCGTACACCGACAAGGAAATCGCCGAAGCCAAATCCATGGTGGATGGCAAGTCCGAGCTGGATGCACTGATCGCTTACCTGCAAGGCCTGGGTCTTGCGCTGAAAAACGCACGCTAAGCCATGGAGCTGACCAACCTGGCACGTACCCTGTTCACGGTGTTCTGCTTCACGCTGTTCGTCGTGGTCGTGGTGGGTGCCTTCGGCAAAAAATCCAAGAAGCGTTACGACGAAGCGGCCAACCTGGTCTTTGATGACGAAGACAAGCAGCCGAACAAGCCGGACGCTTCCAACGGAGCCTGAAATGAGTGATTTCGTAAGTAACTTCTGGGGCGTGTACATCGCCGTCGTGGTAATTGCGGGTATCGTAGGCCTGGCCTACCTGCTGTTCTCCCAGTCGAAGACCACGGTCAAGAAAGGCGAGCAGGTAGAAATTACCGGCCACGTCTGGGACGGTGACCTGGCCGAGTACAACAACCCGCTGCCGCGCTGGTGGATGCTGATGTTCTACATCACCCTGCTGTTCGGTGCGGTCTACCTGGCCCTGTACCCGGGCCTGGGCACCTGGAAAGGCCTGCGCGGCTGGACCTCGGTTGGCCAGTACAAGGAAGAAAAGGCGCAAGCCGAAGCCAAGTACCAGCCGCTGTACGACCAGTACCTGAAGCAGGACATCAAGGCCCTGTCCACCAACCCGGACGCGCAGGCCATGGGCAAGCGCCTGTTCCAGACCTACTGCGTACAGTGCCACGGCTCCGACGCACGCGGTGCCAAGGGCTTCCCGAACCTGACCGACAACGACTGGCTGTACGGTGGTACCCCGGAAATCATCCAGACCACCATCATGGGCGGTCGCCACGGCCAGATGCCGGCCTTCGGTGCTGCCTTCGGTGAAGAGAAGGTCAAGGATGTGGCCAACTACGTGATGTCGCTGTCCGGCAAGAAGCACGACGCCGAACGCGCCGCACGCGGCAAGGAAACCTTCGCCGCCATCTGCTCGACCTGTCACGGTCCGGATGGCAAGGGCAACCAGACCATCGGCGCCCCGAACCTGACCGACAACATCTGGCTGTACGGTGGTACCGAAAAGACCATCATCGAGACCGTGACCAACGGTCGCAACAACCAGATGCCGGCCTGGAAGGACTTCCTCGGCGACGGCAAGGTTCACCTGCTGGCTTCTTACGTATACGGCCTGTCGCACAACGGCAAAGCCCAGTAATTGATGCTGCTCAATACTGCCCGCGCAAGCGGGCAGTATCTTTTCCTGCATTCAATATATTGTTTTGTGAAATATACCAACCCCAGAAGCTTGCGCCAAAGGCATACAATCAAGCATCTCTTTGGCGGAAACTTTTCGCAGGAACCCCCACCATGACTGACAAGCTCAAAGACATAGCCGTCAAAGTCGAGTCCCCGAAAGCAGACGCCGTTTCCCTGTATGCCGCGCAAAAGAAAATCTACCCGCGCAGCGTAAAAGGGCTGTTCGCCAACTGGCGCATCCTGTTCGTACTGGGCACCCAGCTGGTCTACCTGGGCCTGCCGTGGCTGCAATGGAATGGCCATCAGGCGGTGCTGTTCGACCTGATCAACCGCAAGTTCTACCTGTTCGGCATGACCGTGCTGCCGCAGGACTTCGTCTACCTCGCTGCCCTGCTGCTGATCAGCGCCTTCGGCCTGTTCGCCTGGACCACCATTGCCGGCCGGCTATGGTGCGGCTACTCCTGTCCGCAAACGGTGTACACCGAGATCATGCTGTGGATCGAACAATGGGTGGAAGGCGACCGCAACAAGCGCATGAAGCTGGACAAGGAGCCATGGAGCCTGCGCAAGCTGCGCCTCAAGGGCACCTCGCGCGGGCTGATGATCCTGTTCTCGCTGTGGACCGGTTTCAGCCTGGTGGGCTACTTCACCCCCATCCACCAGCTGGTTGCCGCCATGCCGACATTCAATTACGGCACCTGGGAAACCTTCTGGATGTTCTTCTACGCCGGCTTCACCTACCTGCTGGCCGGTCACATGCGTGAACAGGTCTGCAAGTACATGTGCCCGTACGCCCGCTTCCAGAGCACCATGTTCGATGAAGACACCCTGATCATCTCCTACGATGAAAAACGCGGCGAACCGCGTGGCGCACGCAAGAAAGGCCAGGAACACCAGAACCTGGGCGACTGCGTGAACTGCGGCATCTGCGTACAGGTATGCCCGGTGGGCATCGACATCCGCAACGGCCTGCAGTACGAATGCATCGGCTGCGCCGCCTGTATCGACGCCTGTGACGAAGTGATGGTGAAAGTGGGCAGCCCCAAGGGCCTGATCCGCTACACCACCGAGGCCGCGCTGGAAGGCAAGTACCCGGAAAGCCAGTTCTGGTCGCGCCTGAAGCGCCCGCGCGTAGTGATGTACACCCTGGTGCTGGGCATCGTGATGGTGGCCGCCGGCACCTCGCTGGCCATGCGCAAGCCGTTCCGGGTGGACGTGATCCGCGACCGGGCCTCGCTGGTGCGCGAAACCGACGATGGCCGCCTGGAAAACAGCTACAGCATCCGCATCATGAACGTGTCGGAACAAGTACAGCATTACCGCATCTCAGTCGAAGGCATGCACGACATCAAGCTGCAGACTGATCACAAGGACATCGTGGTCAAACCGGCCGAAGATGAACTGGTTGCCGTACGCGTACAGGCCGATCCGGAAGAAGCCACCAAGGGCAGCCATGAAATCCACTTCGTCATTGAATCGGTAGAAAGCGGCAGCGTCGTTCATGAAAAATCCAGCTTTATCGGTGAATAACATGCAGAAATCGGCAGGGACCCCCACCCCCTGGTACAAGAACCGCTGGCCATGGCTGCTGATGGCCGGGCCGGCCATCGCGGTGGTCGCCGGCATCGTGACCTTCCGCCTGGCGGTCGTCACCGCCGACGACCTGGTAGTGGACGACTACTACAAGCGCGGCAAGGACATCAACCTGGAGCTGAGCCGCGACAAGGCAGCGGTGGCGATGGGCATCTCCGCCCAGGCCATGTTCAGCGACGACCACCACAGCGTGCGCATCATCACCAGCAGCAAGCAGCCGCTGCAGGACAACCTGGTGCTGCAATTGCTGCACCCCACCAAACAGCCGGAAGACCAGACCGTGCCGCTGGAACGCATTGCCGACAACACCTACCAGGCGACCATACGCAGCGAAGCGGCCGACCACTGGTATGTGCGGCTGCAGGACCGCGCCGGCAAATGGCGGCTGCAGGGCGAATGGCGCCCCGCGGAAAGCCAGGCAGTGCAACTGGGCAACCCGAAACTGGAGGCCGCAGAATGATGAACACCCTGTTCCAGCGCCGTACCCTGCTGCTGGCCGTGCTGGCACCACTGTTGGCCGCATGCGCCAGCACCCATGGCCAGCCGCCGCAGTCCTACCTGAACGGCAGCGCTTTCTATCAGGAAAAAATCGCCTTCCCGCGCGACAAGACCCTGCTGCGCGTGCGCCTGCTGGACGTAAGCGACAGCAACGCCGCCCCGGCCATTCTGGCCGAGCAGTCGCTGGAAAAAGTGGCCACCCCGACCGACTACTCACTGTGCTATGACGCCCAGACCGCACAGCCGGGCCACCGCTACGCAGTGGATGCTCGCCTGTTCGTCAACGGCGAACTGCGCATGCAGGGCCAGGCCAGCGTCGGCCAGCTCAACGGCAAGGACGCCGGACCGCAGGTACGCATGCAGTCGGCCACGGAGTAAGCCTCTCCCCGGGAAACGGGCCTGCCATGCAGGCCCGTTTTGCTTTGCCCTGCTCAACGCAGCCCACGTACCTGCGAGCAGGCGCAGCCCAGTGCAGCCAGGCCCTGCAGCGCGACTGCGGCCAACATGAGTTCCAACAGCGGCCAGCTATGGCTGAGCACGCCGGTCAGCCATAGCGACACCGGCATGGCCAGCTTGAACAGCGAGCCGGTCAGGCCGGCAACCCGCCCTATCGTCTGCGCCGAACTGCTCTCCTGGCGATAGCTCCAGATCGCCACATTGCCGCACACCGCGACAAAGCCGTACCCCAACTGCGACAGTGCCAGCAACCATGGCGAAGTCAGCTGTGCCAACGCCAGCATGCCCACCGCCTCCAGTAACCAGCAGCCCACGATAATGCGCCCCAGCCCCAGCCGTGCGCGCAGGCGTGGCATCAGCACACCGGCCAGCACGCCGCCGGCACCAGCGCAGGCAAACAAGGCGCCCAGTTCGGTGGATGACATGCCCAGCACATCACGCGCCCGAAAAATGAAACACACCTCGCTGACACCCGCCGCACCGTTTGCCACCACCACCAGCCAGGCCAGCTGCCACAACGGCTGATTGGCGCGCAGGGCTTGCCAGCCCTCCAGCAGTTCTCCGATAAAGCTGCGCCCTTCAGCCCTGCCAACCGGCATCGCCGGCACAGTCAACATGGCACATGCGGCCAACATGAACAGCATGGCCGGCAGCCCCAGCCCCCAGGCCGGCGCCGACAGCGCGATGACCATGCCGGACAGCAGCGGCCCGCTGACGGCAAATACATTGAACAGCGTATTCAGATAGCTGGTAGCCGCCAGCTGCTGCGCTGCCGGCACGCATTGTTTCACCAGCCCCAAACGGCACACCGCGGTCACGTACTGACACAGCATCAGGCCAAACGCCAGCGGATAAAACCAGCTCACCGGCAAGCGGTGCAACGCCAGAGCCAGCGCCGCACCGCCCGCCAGCCCGCACATCAGCAGCAGGCTGCGCTGCGCCCAGCGCCGACGGCAGACCCGATCCACCCAGACACCTATGAACACCGCCAGCAACAGATTGGGCAGAAAGCTCATCGCGCGCAGGCTGCTCATCGCCTGCAGCGAATGACTCAGCTCGTACACGATCAGTGGCAGCGCCAGTTCATAGATCTGCGTACCCAGCGCCATGAGCAAAGTAGAGGCGAACAGCCCGACGAACACGGGTTGGCGCCATAGCGCCTGCGGATGAAGGAATGCTTCGGATTTCATGCTGCCACCATGCAATTAACAGGATGAGCAGCTTGCCGGATAAAAGCGGCGCATAATGAGGAGGATATTTGAATATCATTTCCCCTTTTAACATGCGCGACTTGCAGCACTACCAGCGTCTGTACGCAGCCCGTCACGGGCAAAGCGGCAACGCACGGCTGGATGAACTCAGCCAGGCACTCAACTGCAGCCCCCGCCATTGCCGGCAGATATTGCAAAGGTTGGCCGCACACGGCTGGCTGCAGTGGCAGCCCGGGCGCGGTCGCGGGCATACCTCCACCCTCACCCTGCTGGCGCACCCGGCCACGCTGGAGCACGACGCCATCCAGCAGCAACTGGCCCGCGGCGAGCTGGAGCAAGTGCTGCAGAATCTCACCCCCGCCAGCCGCCAGCGCCTGCGCGAGGTGATCCCCAGCTACCTGGGCCTGCATGGCGGCAGCAGCCAGCGGCTGCGGCTGCCGTTCTACCGCCCGCTGCACAGCCTGGACCCGGCGCAGATCAATCGCCGCACCGAATGCCATCTGGTACGCCAGCTGTTTGACGGACTGACACGGTTCAACCCGCAGCAGCAGCGCATCGAACCCGCGCTGGCGCATCACTGGCAGGCCGACGACAGCCTGCAGCAGTGGCGCTTCTTCCTTCGCCCCGGCGTGGTGTTCCACCATGGCCGCCCGCTGGAAGGCGAAGACGTACGCCAGACGCTGTACCGGCTGCGCGACGAGCCAGGGCCGTTCCAGCAGCTGTTCAGCCACCTGGTCGGCATCGAGCTGCCCGCAGCACACGAGGTCGTCATCCGGCTGCGGCAGCCGGATGCCCTGCTACCGCACCGCTTGGCCGACAGCTGCGCCAGCATTCTGCCGCGCGAACGTTGGCCACAAGCCGACTTCGCCCGCCTGCCCAGCGGCACCGGGGCGTTCCGGCTGACGGTGAACAATGACTACCGTGCAACCTTGCAGGCGTTCGAGCGCCACTGGCGTGAGCGTGCCCTGCTGGATGAAGTGGATATCTGGGTGCTGCCCGAACTGGACAGCCGCGCCAGGCTGGATGCGCGTATCAGCAGCGGCGGGGAGCTGCTGCCCAGCAAGCTGCGCCGTTCGCAGCTGGAGCCAGGCTGTTGCTTTGTGATGGTCAACCCGGCCAAGCCGGCCTTTGCCAGCCAGCAGCAACGGCAGGCTTGGCAGCAATGGCTGCATCCGGCGCACTGGCGGCGTGGCGAGCTGTACGATGCGGTTGGCCAGCTGATCATGCACGACATCGCCCACGGCCTACTGCCAGGCTGGCAACAGCTGCCCGCTGCCCACCACAGCTCGCCGCCTGAGCTGCCCGCCAGCCTGCACCTCGTCACCTACCAGTTGCCCAGCAATCTGGCCGAGGCCCGGCAACTGGCCACCCGCCTGGCTGCGGCCGGCTGCCGGCTGGAAATCACCGTGCTGCCCTACCCCGAATTCGCCCAGGGCCGCTGGCGGGCGCATGCCGATCTGATGCTCTGCGGCGAGGTATGCCATGACGATGTGGATTTCAGCCTGTACCAGTGGCTGAGCAGCGAGCACATCTTCCAGCCGTGGCTGCCTGCGGCACTACGGCAGCAACTTGATACCGCCTTGCGCGATCTGGCCGCCGAAGCCGATGCCAGCCGGCGCATGGCCGGCTACCAGGCCACCGCCAGCATGCTGCTGGCCGACGGCGGCATCCTGCCCTTGTCGCACTACACGCTGCACCTGGACTTTGACCCGGCGCTGCAGGGCATCGAGCTGTCACAGTGCGGCTGGATGGATTTTCGCAGCCTGTGGCTGCTGCCCGCCGACAGTCAGGCCTGAGCCTCCGTCCACAACAGCTGCCGGTCGATATCCGCCAGCGTGCGGCAACCGGTCAGCGCCATTGCCACTTCCAGTTCTTCCTGCAGGATGCGCAGCAGATGCGCCACGCCCAGCGCGCCGGCGGTGGCCAGCGCGTGGATGTATGGCCGGCCGATCAGCACCGCGCTGGCCCCCAGCGCCAGCGCCTTGAGGATGTCGCTGCCGCGGCGCACGCCGCCGTCCAGCAGCAGCGGCACGCGCCCGGCCACGGTGGTGGCTACCGCCGGCAGCGCGTCCAGGCTGGCCGGCACGCTGTCCAGCACCCGGCCGCCATGGTTGGAGACGATCAGCCCGTCCACGCCGCAGTCGATGGCGCGCAGCGCATCGCGCGCGCCCTGCACGCCCTTGAGCAGCAGCGGCAGGCGCGTCTGCTGCCGCAGCCAGGCCAGATCCTGCCAGCCGGGCGCCTGCGCCATGAGGCCGTCGAACACCATGCTGCCACCGGCGGCAACTGCCGGAGGCGTCTGCGCATAGCCGGCCAGGTTGGCCGCAAACACCCCGGGTGGCAGCTGGAAGCCGGCGCGCTGCTCGGCATTGCGCACCCCAGCCAGCGGCGCATCCACCGTCAACACCAGCGCGCGGTAGCCGGCGGCCTCGGCACGACGCACCAGGTCCAGCACTACCTCGCGCTGTGGCTGCCAGTACAGCTGGAACCACAGCGGGCCGCTGGCGGCGGCGGCGATGTCTTCCAGCGGCGTGCTGGCCAGGGTGCTGACCAGCATGCTGCTGCCCACTTCGCAGGCGGCGTAGGCTGCAGCACGTTCGCCGTCGGCATGCACCAGCTTCTGGTACGCCACCGGCGCCAGCAGCAGCGGGTGGCTAAGCTGCAGGCCGAACAGCTCGCTGCGGCAGTGGCCGCCGCGCACGTCGGCCAGCACGCTGGTCTGCAACTGATGGCGCGCAAATGCCGCAAGGTTGGCCGCATGGCTCAGTTCGTCGGCGGCAGCGCTATCGACATAGGCGCGCGCGTTGGCTGTCATGTGGCGGGCGGCGTAGCGCTGGTAGTCGGCAGCGCTGACCAGATCCTGGGGCAAGTCTCGGAGCGGGGGCAGGCAGGCAGTCATGTGCATGGGGAGCCGGGCAAAACCGGCACCCTATACGTTTTGAGAATAATTATCAATACCACTCAGTCTCGTGCATGACGGAACAGGTTGATGGCGAACAGCAACACCGCCAGCCCCACCAGCAGCGAGCCGACGCCGGCCAGCGGCTCGAACTGGTGATGCCCCATATAGATGGCGGCCACCGCGAACAGCATTACCGGCAGCCCCAGGTTGTACAGCCAGAACTGCGGCCAGGCCAGCCGGGAGCTGCCCAGCCGCGGGTAGTGGCGGAACAGCAGGCCGAACAGCGTCATCGATACCCAGCCCAGCAGGTTGAGGTGCGCATGCACCGGGAACAGCGCGTGATCGCCGGATGCCCCCATGTGAATGCCCAGAGCAACGCCCAACAGGAAGTACAGCGCGGCCAGGCGCAGCCACAGGCTGGCGGACAGAGTATTCATGGTTTTCTCCCGGTTGCCGCCCGCCGCCCTGCCTCGCGTCGGCGGGCATGCAGGCACATGGCCTCACCATAGAACACCCGCGGCCGGACGCAAGCCGCCGGATGCAGGCTGGCTACGCACTAGCCTTGCAGCACGTGGCCGTCACGGCAGTCGATCAGCCTGTCGATGGCCATGCCCGGCGGTATGCAGGCGAACTCGCCTGGTGCACTGATCAGCATCAGCCCGTGGTTGCCGGGGCGCGGGAACCACTTGTCGTCCGTCGTTACGTGGATATTGCCGACGCCGAAGCGCGCCAGCATCGGCAGGCTGTAGCTCCACACCGCGTAGCGCTGGATGCCGCTGCGGTACACCGGCTGGTAGCCGTAGGAGGTGATGCGCTGATCGACGCCTATCATGCGGAAGAAGGCGGTTTCGCGCTGCTGCTTGTCGCGGATCTGGGCCACGATGCGCGGCTGCACCTGCGCCCGCTGCGCCGCCGGGTAGCGGTACAGCATCTGCCCCAGGCGATCGCTGGTATCCATCATGCCTCCATGGAACACCACAATGGCGTACAGCCCCAGCTCACGCTGGCTGGCGGCGGTGAACACATAGTTGGCGCAGGAGGAGTTGCAGTAGCGCGGCACGCTGACCGCCAGGCGGTGGGCAAACACCCATTTGCCCAGTTCCAGCCCCTGCTCGAACATGCCGCCTTCGCTTGTAATCACCAGCGTGCCCGGCTTGGGCTGCATGCGCTCGTACAGCGCGAACAGGCGCTGGTTGGCCTCTTCGCTCAGCTCGCCGTTGTAGATCAGCGCATTGCCCGACAGGGAAAGTTCGACCGTAGCTGCCGCCGCCCAGGCGGGCAGCAGCAGCGCGGCCAGCAATGCATGCTTCATCGCACCCCCGGCTGGCGTGCGCCACTGCCTTGTCGTCTTATACCGGCTTCAGCCGCGCGGTGAAGTGCCGCAGCAGCGGCGGCTCATATTCGAAAGTGAGGCCGCGGATGCTGCCGGCACGCTCCCGGATGTCGATCAGGCAGTCGGCGATGTAGTCCATGTGGTCGTTGGTGTACACCCGGCGCGGAATGGTCAGCCGCAGCAGCTCGAACGGTGACGGCTCCTGCTCGCCGCTTGCCGGGTTGCGCCCCAGCAGCAGTGAGCCGATTTCCACGCCACGGATGCCACCTTCGATATATAGCTCGCAGGCCAGCGCGTGGGCAGGGAATTGCTGCGCCGGGATGTGTGGCAGCAGCTTGCGGGCATCCACGAACACCGCATGGCCGCCGGTGGGCGTCTGAATGGGAATGCCGGCTGCGGCCAACCTATCACCCAGGTAGGCCACCTGGCCGATGCGGTAAGCCAGGTGGCCCTCATCCATGCCTTCCTTGAGGCCGATGGCCAGCGCCGCCATGTCGCGGCCGGCCAGGCCGCCGTAGGTGATGAAGCCTTCCATCGCCACGCAGCGCACCTGCACACGGCGGAACAGCGCCTCGTCATCCTTGAAGCAGCACAGCCCGCCGATGTTCACCAGCGCGTCCTTCTTCGCCGACATGGTGAACATGTCGCCGTGGCTGAACATCTCGCGCACGATGTCGGCCACGCTCATGGCAGCGTAGTCCGGGTCGCGCTGCTGGATGAACCAGGCGTTCTCGGCAAAGCGCGCCGCATCGATGACTACCGGAATGCCATGCTTGCGTGCCAGCGCGGCAGATTCGCGGATGCTGTGCATGCTCACCGGCTGGCCGCCGGCGCTGTTGCAGGTAACGGTGATGATCAGCCCGGCCACGTTGGCCGCACCCACTTGCTCGATGGTGGCGGCCAGCCGCGGCAGGTCGAAATCGCCCTTCCAGTCGTAGGGCGTGGTGGTATCCAGCGCCTTGTCGGTCAGCACATTGATGGCGCGGGCGCCGGCGATCTCCACGTGCGCCTTGGTGGTGTCGAAGTGGTAGTTGGAGAGGAATACCGGGCTGTCCCCCTGGCAGCGCTTGACCAGCTCCGGGAACAGAATCTGCTCGGCGCCGCGCCCCTGGTGGGTGGGCAGGGTGTGCCGGTAGCCGAACACCTCCTGCACCGTATCGGCCAGCTGGTAGAAGTTGCGGCTGCCGGCATAGGCCTCGTCGCCGCTCATGATGCCGGCCCACTGCCGGTCGGACATGGCGCCGGTGCCGCTGTCGGTGAGCAGGTCGATATAGACGTCCTCGCCACGCAGCAGGAAGGGGTTCCAGCCGGCGGTTTCCAGGGCCTGGCGGCGGTAGTCGCCGCTGGTCTGCTTGATCGGCTCTACCATTTTGATGCGGAACGGTTCGGGGATGCGACGTGCCATGTGATGCTCCTTGGCCCGCAGCAGGCGCACGCCTGCGGCGCAGGCTCGCGGCAAATAGCGGGCAGGCGCAGGGCGTGGCGATGCCACGGGCGATATTCAGTTCAGTTGTGCGTATGGGAAAAACAGGGGCGCAGCCGGGCGGCTGCCGGGAGCATCAGGCGCGGGGGAAATCGTAGGTCAGCACAATATCGAGGTTGTACCAGTGGGACTGCGTCAGGCTGGCACCCCAGCTTGCCGCAGCGCAGACAAGCAGATTCATGATGGTCTCCGTTGCGAAGGCCTGTGCATTACAGGCGCAACGAGACTATGCCGCGCCAAGGTTGGCCGCAAGCGTTAACGGCAACATGCTTGTCAACGATCAATTCGCGTGGTCATCAGGATGGAAGTGGTGGTGCGTTCCACCCCGTCCAGCGCGCCGATACGGTCCACCAGCGCATCCAGCGCCGCCACCGTCTGCGCCTCCAGCAGCACGATGAAATCGTAGATGCCGCTGACCGAATGCAGGGTGCGCACCTGCGGCAGCGGTCGCAGCGCGCTTTCTATCGCCGGCGTCTTCTTGGGCACCGCGGTGATCATCACCATCGCCCGCACCTGGCCGGCATCGTGTTCGGCACTGGTGCGCACGGTGTAGCCGAGCACCACCCGCTCGCGCTCCAGGCGCTCGATGCGGCTCTGCACCGTGGTGCGCGACAAGCCCAGCTGGCGCGCCAGCTCGGCAGTGGTGGCGCGCGCGTTCTCGCGCAGCAGGGCAAGCAGGCGCTGGTCGATCTGGTCCATTCGATTTGCCGATTGTTTCGTCACAATGCGCAAAAATATCCGCCATTTCGTCGGCATGCGCAATGCATTCTGCCGACGCGCCACCGACAATGAGTCATCCCACACAAGGAGGCGACAGATGCGAGACGTCATCATCATCGGCGGCGGCCACAACGGCCTGGTATGTGCCCACTACCTGGCCCGGGCCGGGCTGAAAGTCACGGTGCTGGAACAGCGCCATGTTGTCGGCGGCGCGGCGGTCACCGAGGAATTCCACCCCGGCTTTCGCAACTCGGTAGCCGCCTACACCGTGTCGCTGCTCAACCCCAAGGTGATACAGGATATGGAGCTGGCCAAACACGGCCTGCACGTGGTGGAGCGCCCGCTGTCCAACTTCCTGCCGCTGGATGACGGCCAGTACCTGAAAATCGGCGGCGGCAAAACTTACGCCGAGGTGGCCAGGTTCTCGCGCCGCGACGCCGAGCGGCTGGACGCCTACTCGCAGCAGCTGGAAGTGGCCGCCGACGTGCTGCGCGAACTGCTGCTGCAAACCCCGCCCAACCGCGTGCAGGGCGGCTGGTTGGCCGCATTGCCGGAGCTGCTGAAAGCAGCAAAGCTGGGCAACCGCATGCGCAAGCTGGGCATAAACGCCGAGCGCGACCTGCTGGACCTGTTCACCAAATCGGCCGGCGACTATCTGGACGGCTGGTTCGAAAGCGACCCGATCAAGGCGGCATTCGGCTTCGACAGCATCGTCGGCAACTACGCCAGCCCCTACACCCCCGGCTCGGCCTACGTGCTGCTCCATCATGTATTCGGCGAAGTGAACGGCAAGAAGAACACCTGGGGCCACGCCATCGGCGGCATGGGCGCCATCACCCAGGCGATGGCCAAATCCGCCACCGCGCGCGGGGTGGAGATCCGCACCAAGACCGCGGTCAGCGAGGTGCTGCTGGACAAGGGCCGTGCCGTGGGCGTGGTGACCAGCGCCGGCGAGCGGCTGGATGCGCGCGTGGTAGTGTCCAACCTCAACCCGCGCCTGCTGTATACCAGGCTGGTGGACCCGGGCGCCCTGCCCGCCGAATTCCTGCGCCGCATGGAAGGCTGGCGCTGCGGCTCCGGCACCTTCCGCATGAATGTGGCGCTGTCCGAGCTGCCCGACTTCAGCTGCCTGCCGGGCAAGGCGCAGGCCGAGCATCACGCCAGCGGCATCATCATCGCCCCCAGCCTGGGCTATATGGAGCGCGCCTACCACGACGCCCGCGCCCACGGCTGGTCGCGCGACCCCATCGTGGAGGTGCTGATCCCGTCCACGCTGGATAGCAGCCTGGCGCCGCCCGGCCAGCACGTGGCCAGCCTGTTCTGCCAGCACGTGGCGCCACAGCTGCCGGATGGCGCCAGCTGGGACGACCACCGCGATACGGTGGCCGACCTGATGATAGACACCGTCAACCGCTACGCACCCAACTTCAAGGCATCAGTGCTGGGGCGGCAGATCATGAGCCCGCTGGACCTGGAGCGCACCTTCGGCCTGATCGGTGGCGACATCTTCCACGGCGCGCTGGGGCTGGACCAGCTGTTCTCCGCCCGCCCGATGCTGGGCCACGCCGACTACCGCGGGCCGATCCGCGGCCTGTACACCTGCGGCTCCGGCGCCCACCCCGGCGGCGGTGTTACCGGCGCACCGGGTCATAATGCGGCCCGCGAAATCCTGCGCGACCTAAAATAGCTCCCCAAAGCAAAACGCCACGCATGCTACGTGGCGTTTGTTTGGGTATGTTGGCCGCATGCAGCGGCCAGAGCGGCTCAGGAAGCGTCGGCAGCCTTGCTGCCGGGAGCGGCGCGCTTGCGGCTGCGCGGCTTGGCCGGCGCTGCGGCCTCGCTGCTGGCTGCCGCGGCGGCCTCGCTACCGTCGGTGGCCAGCGCCGGCACGATGACCGCCTCGCTCGCCTTGCCCGGTTCTGCCGGCTGCTCGGCGTCGGCACGCTTGTTGCCGCGCTTGCGAGCAGGCGCAGCAGCCACCGCATCGTTGCCACCCTCGGCAACTGCCGGCGTAGCGCCCGGCGCGGCAGCCTTCTTCGCCTTGCGCTTGCCCGCCGCGGCCACCGGCTCCGCCGCATCGGCAGGCGCGGGTTCCGGCGCTGCGGCAGCGGCTGCCCCGCTTGCAGCCTGCTCCTCGTCCGGCAGCATCAGTTCCGGGTACATGCCGAACAGGCGCTCCATCAACTTGCTGCGGGTATCCATGTGATGTCCCAGCCGCCAGTCTTCCAGCAGCTGCATGGCAATCTTGAAGAAGGCGTAATCGATCTCGTACAGGCGGGACAAGTCAAACGGCTTTCCCTGGTGCAGTGCAATCGCCAGCGATTTCAGCACCTCCAGCTGGCTATTGCAGTCGCCGTCATCCAGCAGTTTTTTCAAGCGCTTTGCAGCATTCATACCGACTCCTTGCTTGTGAGGCGCGACAACCGGCGCCAGCCAGTCCCTGAGTCTAGCGGCAAATGGCGCGTCATGCCGTTTGAATTCCGCCGCAAATCAGCGGCAGTTGATGCCAATCAAATAGCGCAGGCGGCATCGGTTCACGCGATATTCGCCACCATGCCATGCCTTGATCCGACCCGATTCAGCATTATCGTTTTAGATGACAGGACCATTAAAACCGGTAATGTTGGCCGCACCGGCACGGGAATTAATATTTGTAAAAAACTTAGCCGCTGTAGCCAGTTGTCAATTGTGTAGCGCGATGCTACATTCCGCGCGTCTAAATTCCGGAGTGACCTCGGTGGAAAGTTCCAGTTGTCGATCTTGTATCGACCACACACTGGCAAGGTAACCGCAGGCATTCTGCCGCTACCTTGCCTGATCAAGGGCAGGTAGCGGGTTTTCGGCGGTCGGTTCTCGGCTGTCGCATTCTCCTCTCCATTCAGTTTTTCGCTGTCGCCAGGTACTGGCGCGGATCGCTTGTTGACCGGCTGGGCCGGGCAAGTGGCTTGAGCCACGCAGCCCGGCGCCTGCCGGCCTGTCAACACGCTGTCACTTTGGCGTGCTTTACTGCCGCGGGGTATTGCGTTCGCGCTCCCGGCAGCAACAGCCAACGGTACCTTATGAAAGTTGAGCACGATCCAGCAGGCTGGAACGAGACAAGGCGAGAGCAAGCCGGGAAGCGGCATTTACAAACAGTAAATGAGCATTCCGGCCTTGCACTCACCAGGTAACGTTTTAGCAAGCACAGCAGATCGCCCAGCTTCTTGCAGTTGAATGCTGTCATTGCCCTCTACCCTGTGTTGTTTTGCAACGCGAATAACAACCTCTGATGTGGAGTGCTGATGATGTTGGGTTTATTCAACCCGCAAAAGCGTAGCGACGCCCTGCTGGCGTCAACCCCCAATCGCTGGGATTGGGCGCTATTGCCGCTGGTGCTGGCCATTCTGGTGGCATTGGCATTTGGCGCCATGCAAATGGCCCGACCATTTTCCATTGGCCAGTCTCTGGCCATTTCTCTGTCGCCCAGCTATTTACCGTATTACCTGCTGCGCACCATTTTGCGCATGTTTACGGCAATGGCATTTTCGCTGGTATTCAGCCTGGCATTCGCCGCCATCGCCGCCAAATACCGTGCAGCGGAAAAAGCGATGATTCCGCTGCTGGATATCCTGCAATCGGTACCGATTCTGGGTTTTCAGGCCATTGCCATTGCCCCGTTCATTGCGCTGTTTCCCGGCAGCCTGCTGGGCGTGGAATGCGCCGCCATTTTCGCGATTTTCACCTCGCAGGCGTGGAATATGGCGTTCAGCCTGTACCAGTCGTTCCGCACCGTGCCCACCGAGCTGAACGAGGCGGCACGCATTTTCCGCCTGTCCGGCTGGCAGCGTTTCTGGCGGCTGGAGCTGCCGTACGCCATGCCCGGCCTGCTGTGGAACATGATGATGTCGATGTCCGGCGGCTGGTTCTTCCTGGTGGCGTCGGAAGCCATCTCGGTGGCCAACCAGGACATCAAGCTGCCCGGCATCGGCTCCTATATCGCCGTGGCCATCGAAGCCAAGAACGGCGCTGCCATTGCCTGGGCGATCGGCTCCATGCTGGCCGGCATCCTGCTGTACGACCAGCTGTTCTTCCGCCCGCTGCTGGCCTGGGCCGACAAGTTCCGCTTCGAGGAAACCCAGGGCGAGTCGATGCAGCAATCCTGGCTGCTCGACCTGCTGCGCCGCAGTAACTGGGGCCATGCATTCACCACCGCCTTCTGGTCGCTGATGCGCCGTGCGCTGGGCTGGTTCAGCATCCGCTACGACGGCACCAGCAGCCGTGCGGCCAACCTGGACAGCAACCCGCTGTGGGCCCGCGGCTGGGATGTGCTGCTCATCGTCGGCTCGCTGCTGGCGGTGTACGAGCTGGTGACCTTCATCCACAGCGACGTGGGCTGGGGCGAGGCGCTGCACGTGGTTGGCCTCGGCTTCATCACCCTGGTGCGGGTGATGCTGCTGATTGGTCTGGCGTCGGTGGTATGGGTGCCGATTGCGGTGTGGATCGGCCTGCGCCCGGCGTACTCGCAGCGCGTGCAGGCGGTGGCGCAGTTCCTGGCTGCCTTCCCGGTGAACCTGATGTTCCCGATGGTGGTATTCGTGCTGGTCAGCCTGAATCTGAACCCCAATATCTGGCTCAGCCCGCTGATGGTGTTCGGCACCCAGTGGTACATCCTGTTCAACGTGGTGGCCGGCGCCGCCACCATTCCCACCGAGCTGAGGTTGGCCGCAGACAATCTGGGGCTGAAGGGCTGGCTGAAATGGAAGCGGGTCTACCTGCCCGCGGTGCTGCCCAGCTACGTGACCGGCGCGGTAACCGCCAGCGGCGGCTCGTGGAACGCCAGCATCGTGTCGGAGTACGTAACCTGGGGCAAGACCTCGCTGCAGGCCGATGGCCTGGGCAGCTATATCAAGCAGATGACGGAAAGCGGCGACTTCCACCGCATCGCGCTGGGCATCGGCGTGATGTGCGTGTTCGTGATGCTGCTGAACCGCTTCTTCTGGCGCAAGCTCTACCTGCTGGCTGAAGACCGCAGCCGCTGAGGAATACACATGAACAAGAAAATCCTGATCGATCTGAACGATGTCGCCAAGTCGTTCCGCGCCGCCGACGGCACCGAGCGCAGCGTGCTGGAAAACGTCAACTTCACCATGCAGGAAGGCGAGATCGTCGCCCTGCTGGGCAAATCCGGCTCCGGCAAATCCACCCTGCTGCGCATCATCGCCGGCCTGATCCCGGCCGACCGCGGCGCGGTGGAATACCGCCAGCAACCCATCTACGGCCCGGTGGCCGGCATCGCCATGGTGTTCCAGTCGTTTGCACTGTTCCCGTGGCTTACCGTGCAACAGAACGTGGAACTGGGCCTGGAAGCCCAGGGCGTTCCCGCTGACGAACGCGAACAGCGCGCCGACGCGGTGCTGGAGCTGATCGGCCTGGCCGGCTTTGGCGGCGCGCTGCCACGCGAGCTGTCCGGCGGCATGAAGCAGCGCGTGGGCATCGCCCGTGCGCTGGTAACCAACCCCGACATCCTGCTGATGGACGAAGCCTTCTCGGCCCTGGACGTGCTCACCGGCGAAACCCTGCGCAACGACATGCTGGAGCTGTGGGACAAGGATCGCATCCCCACCAAGGGCATCCTCATCGTGTCGCACAATATCGAGGAAGCGGTGCTGATGGCCGACCGCATCATCATCCTGTCCAGCGACCCGGGGCGCATCCGCAATGAAATCAGGATCAACCTGCCGCGCCCGCGCGATGCCGACTCGGCGGAAGTACGCGCGCTGATCGACGAGGTATACGGCCTGATGACCATGCGCCCGGAGCAGGTGCCCGCCGCCGCCGGCACCCCGCTGCAGGCCCAGCTTGGCTACCGCCTGCCGCAGACCGACGTGGCACGCATCGAAGGCGTGCTGGAGCTGCTGGCCGACTCGCCGTTCAACGGCCGCGCCGACCTGCCGCAGCTGGCGGAAGAAGCCGAGCTGTCCGACGTGGAGCTGTTCCCCACCTACGAGGCCATGGGCATGCTGGGCCTGGCGCAGGTGGAACAGGGCGATATCAGCCTTACCTCGCTGGGCCAGCACTACGTGGATGCCGACCAGCAGCGGAAGCAGGATATCTTCGGTCAGCAACTGCTGGCCCACGTACCGTTGGCCGCACACATCCGCCACAGCCTGGAAGCGGAAAGCAGCGGCGCACTGTCGGAAGAGCCTTTCCTCGATTCGCTGGAGGAGTTCCTCGAGCCGGAAGAAGCCAAGCGCGTGCTGGAAGTGGCCATCGAATGGGGCCGCTACGGCGAGATCTACGAGTACGACTACCACACCGGCCGCCTGTCGCTGCCGGAACAAGCGGAAGAATAAGTCGGCACTAGCCCCCCTCCCTTGCTTTAGCCGCTTGCAGTAACAAAAAAGCCCGCCATCACTGGCGGGCCCAGGCTGCGGACAAAGTCCCGTGTGAAGACTCTGCCGGACCCGGCAAAGCCGGGCCGATCCGGCTAAATTATTGAGTCGGCAGCCTTCCTGTTTTCAAAACAAAGCCCTTGCGCGATACGCAAGGGCTTTGTCGACACTCTCAGCCCGCCATCACTGGCGGGCTTTTGCATGCGCTCAACATCCGTGCATCAGAGGTGCTCGTGACGCATCTGCGGGAACAGGATCACGTCGCGGATCGACGGTGCGTCGGTCAGCAGCATCACCAGACGGTCGATGCCGATGCCGCAGCCACCGGTCGGCGGCAGGCCGTATTCCATGGCGCGGATGTAGTCGGCGTCGTAGTGCATGGCTTCGTCGTCGCCGGCATCCTTCTGCTCCACCTGCGACAGGAAACGCGCAGCCTGGTCTTCCGGGTCGTTCAACTCGGAGTAGCCATTGGCGTGCTCGCGGCCAACGATGAACAGCTCGAAACGCTCGGTGATGCCCGGCTGGGTGTCGGAACCACGTGCCAGCGGCGACACTTCCACCGGGTAGTCGATGATGAAGGTCGGGTTCCACAGCAGGCCTTCGGCGCACTCTTCGAACAGCGCCAGCTGCAGGCTGCCCAAGCCCGGCGCCGGCGGCAGCTTGCCACCCAGGCGCTTGATCTCGGCGGCCACCCACTCGGCGTCGAACAGCTGCTCGTCGGTGTACTGCGGGTTGTAGTGCTTGATGGCGCCCACGATGGTGAAGCGGTCGAAGTGCTTGCCCAGGTCCACTTCCTTGCCGTTGTAAGTCACCACGGTGTGACCGGTAGCGGCGATGGCACAGCGGCGGATGATGTTCTCGGTGAGATCCATCATGCGCTGGTAGTCGCTGTAGGCCTCGTAGAACTCGATCATGGTGAACTCGGGGTTGTGGCGGGTGCTCATCCCCTCGTTACGGAAGTTGCGGTTGATCTCGAACACGCGTTCCAGACCGCCCACCACCAGGCGCTTCAGGTACAGCTCCGGTGCCACGCGCAGGTACAGCGGCATGTCCAGCGCATTGTGGTGAGTAACGAACGGCTTGGCAGTGGCGCCACCCGGGATCGGGTGCATCATCGGGGTTTCCACTTCCAGGTAACCCTCGCCCACCATCACTTCGCGCAGTGCCTGCACGATCTTGGAGCGCTTGATGAAGGTATTGCGGCTTTCGTCGCTCATGATCAGGTCGACGTAGCGCTGGCGGTATTTCTGTTCCTGGTCGGTCATGCCGTGGAACTTGTCCGGCAGCGGGCGCAGGCTCTTGGTCAACAGGCGCAGCTCGGTCACGTTTACCGACAGCTCACCCTTGTTGGTCTTGAACAGGATGCCCTTGGCAGCCACGATGTCGCCCATGTCCCAGTGCTTGAACGCGCTGTGCACTTCCGGGCTTACGCCCTGGTCGTTGATGTACAGCTGGATCTGGCCGGACATGTCCTGGATGGTGGCGAAGCTGGCCTTGCCCATGACGCGCTTGAGCATCATGCGGCCGGCAACGGCCACGTGTACGTTCAGCGGCTCCAGCTCGTCCTTGGCCTTGTCGTTGTAGGCCACGTGCAGTTCGCCGGCGAGGTCTTCGCGCTTGAAGTCGTTGGGGAAGGCGATGCCGGCTTCGCGCAGCGCTTTCAGCTTCTCGCGGCGCTCGGCCATGATGTGGTTTTCATCATGCTGCAGCTGGCTGGATTCTTGTTCCGACATGGAAATCTCCGTCAATGGTCTAAGGTTGGCCGCATGCTGCGGCCAACCCTGGGGCGCTTCAAATCCTGGATTTTCGAAGTGCTCCCGGTTATGCGTTACACGCCCTGCTTCAGGCTGGCTTCGATGAAACCGTCGAGGTCGCCGTCCATCACAGCCTTGATGTTGCCCACTTCGTAGCTGGTACGCAGGTCCTTGATGCGCGACTGGTCGAATACGTAGGAGCGGATCTGGTGACCCCAACCCACGTCGGTCTTGCTGTCTTCCAGCGCCTGCTTGGCTTCGTTGCGCTTTTTCAGTTCCAGTTCGTACAGCTTGGCACGCAGCATCTGCCAGGCTTCGTCGCGGTTGCGGTGCTGCGAGCGGTCGTTCTGGCACTGCACCACGATACCGGTGGGGGTATGGGTGAGGCGCACGGCGGAGTCGGTCTTGTTGATGTGCTGACCACCCGCGCCGGAAGCGCGGTAGGTGTCGGTACGCACGTCGGCCGGGTTGATGTCGATCTCGAAGCTGTCGTCCACTTCCGGGTACACGAACACGGAGCAGAACGAGGTGTGGCGGCGCGCGTTGGAGTCGAACGGCGACACGCGCACCAGGCGGTGCACGCCCACTTCGGTGCGCAGCAGGCCGTAGGCGTATTCGCCTTCGATCTTGATGGTGGCGCTGGTGATGCCGGCTACGTCGCCTTCAGACTCTTCCAGCACGTCGACCTTGAAACCCTTGCGTTCGGCGTAGCGCACGTACATGCGCAGCAGCATGCCGGCCCAGTCCTGCGCCTCGGTGCCGCCCGCCCCTGCCTGGATGTCCACGAAGCAGTTGTTCGGGTCCATCGGGTCGTGGAACATGCGGCGGAATTCCAGTTTGGCAAGCTTGGCCTCGACCTCGTCCAGGTCGGCCTTTACCGCGAGGATGGTATCGTCGTCATCCTCGGCCTTGCCCATGTCGAACAGCTCGGCGCAGTCGGCCAGCGTAGCGGCGATGCCTTCGATCACCAGTACCACATCCTCCAGCTGCTTGCGCTCGCGGCCCAGCTCCTGGGCTTTCTTCGGGTCGTTCCAGATTTCCGAATCTTCGGTCAGGCGGGATACTTCTTCCAGACGGTCTTTTTTGCCGTCGAAGTCAAAGATACCCCCGGATATCAGTGTTGCGCGCGCTCAGATCATCGATCTGGGCCTGAATCTGATTGAGAACTTCTGCTTCAATCATGGTGTGAAATCTCCACAATAAAGAACATTTTGAGACTGCAAATACGGTATTTCAGTAAAGACAAAAAGCGCACCGTGCGGTGCGCTTTTGCCTGAACCACTCAGACATCAACCCAGCAGGTGGGCAACGCCTGCGCGTTCTTCTTCCAGCTCGGCCAGGGTGAAGTTGATGCGCTCACGGCTGAATGCATCGATTTCCAGGCCCTCTACCAGCTTGTACTCGCCATTTTCGCAAGTTACAGGGAAGCCGAACATCACGTCTTTCGGAATGCCGTAGGAACCGTCGGACGGAATGCCCATGGTAACCCACTTGCCGTTGGTGCCCAGTGCCCAGTCGCGCATGTGGTCGATGGCGGCATTGGCGGCGGAAGCAGCGGACGACAGGCCGCGTGCGGCGATAATGGCGGCACCACGCTTGCCCACGGTCGGCAGGAACACGTCGCGGTTCCACACGTCGTCGTTGATCATCTCTTTAACGGACTGGCCGTCGATGGTGGCGAAGCGGTAGTCAGCGTACATGCTCGGCGAGTGGTTGCCCCACACGGTCAGCTTCTCGATGTCGGCCACGGCCTTGCCGGTCTTGGCAGCGATCTGGCTGGCAGCGCGGTTGTGATCCAGGCGCAGCATGGCGGTGAAGTTCTTGGCCGGCAGATCCGGAGCGGACTTCATGGCGATGTAAGCATTGGTGTTGGCCGGGTTGCCTACCACCAGAACCTTGACATCGCGCGAAGCCACGGCGTTCAGGGCCTTGCCCTGGCCAATGAAGATGGCGCCGTTGATGGACAGCAGTTCGGAACGCTCCATGCCCGGGCCGCGCGGACGGGAACCAACCAGCAGTGCGTAATCGGTGTCCTTGAAGGCGGTCATCGGGTCGCTATGGGCCTCAATGCCGGCCAGCAGCGGGAAGGCGCAGTCTTCCAGCTCCATGATCACGCCCTTCAGGGCGTTCTGTGCTTTCTCGTCAGGGATTTCCAGCAGTTGCAGAATCACCGGCTGGTCCTTGCCCAGCATTTCGCCGGAGGCGATACGGAACAGCAGGGCGTAACCAATCTGGCCGGCTGCGCCAGTAACGGCAACGCGTACGGGTGCTTTCATCTAAGTACTCTCCTTTGGACGTGATGACAGTTGCGGCACATGCTCTGACCTGCGCATGTTGCTATGCAATACAGCCGGAGTGTAGCACGCAACTTACGGTTTGTGCTCATCACCTTACCCCTTATCGAAGCCGCTTGGCAATGCCTGTCTTGTGTCTTATATAAGACTAGTCTTTACGCTTGATTTATTTGATGTTAAAAAGCAGGCATGAATGCCAAATCCCTTCTTCGCTTGCCGCTCTACGAGCAGATCAAACAGCAGATTCTGCAGCGGATTGCGGACAGCGAATGGGCCAGCAACGAGCTGCTGCCCAGCGAGTGGGATCTGGCGGAACAGTTTGCCGTCAGCCAGGGCACCGTCAGGAAAGCCCTTACCGATCTGGTGAACGATGGCGTGCTGTACCGCCAGCAGGGTCGCGGTACTTTCGTGGCCGAAGCGCTGGACGACTGGGCCGGCATGAGCATGGTGTCGCCGGGCCTGCTGAGCGAAAAGCCGGATCGCCTGGTACGCGAGTTTCTTGGCATCAGCCGTGCACACGCCAACGAAGAGTTGGCCGCAGCACTGGGCCTGCGCCGCGGCGCCGGGGTGCATCGCATCCGCCTGCTGTGGCGCGTGCAGGGCCAGGCAGTGGCACTGGATGAAGTCACGCTGCCGCTGGAGCGCTTCGAAACGCTGGATGCGCGCTGGCTGCGCCAGAGCGTCGGCGTGTGGGCGGTGCTGCAGCAGCATTTTGGCGTACGCCTGCGCGTGGCCGCCGAACAGTGGCGCGCGGTCGGGCTGACAAGGGAAGAAGCGCAGCTGCTGCATGCGCGCGAAGGCGATGCGGCACTGTTTTACCTGCGGGTGGCGGAAGACATCCACGGGCAGGCGCTGGAATGGCGCGAACGCTGGTGCCTCACCGGCTCGCTGGCCCTGACCAGCCAGCCGGCGCAGTAACAGGCAGATATGTCGCAAGCCTGCAAAATTGCGACCGTTTTATGTCCGGCGTCGGCATGGCGACGCTAATTTGCTAGAATTTACGGACATGTTGCACCTGCAGCATCGGTTCGACATGTTTTCAATCGGGTGGGGGCAGCGTCAACGCCCCCGTTCAGTGGACTTCGCAGCCGTAACGTGAAGCCCGATATAACCACTTGGTACATGCACATCCAAGGAAGCTCTATGCAGAAGCAACGACCAAAGCACCTCGATCTGGGGAAGATCAGACTGCCTGTTCCGGGCATCGTCTCGATCCTGCACCGGATCAGCGGCGTGGCACTCTTCTTCGCCCTGCCGTTACTGATTTACCTCCTCTCCGGCTCGCTCAGCTCCGCCGAAACTTTCGACAACTACCACTCGGTAGTTGCTCACCCGCTGATGAAACTGATCCTGATCGGCTTCCTGTGGGCCTTCCTGCACCACGCCTGTGCCGGCGTACGTTTCCTGTTTCTTGACATTCACAAGGGCCTGGAACTGCAGACCGCTCGTGCGACTGCCAAGATCGTACTGGCAGTCAGCCTGTCCCTGACCGTAATCCTGGGGGCGATCCTATGGTAAACCGCAACGTCGTTGGCGCTCACTATGGCCTGAAAGACTGGATCGTTCAGCGCATCACTGCCGTGATCATGCTGACCTACACCATTCTGCTGGTGCTGTTCCTGCTGGCCATGCCGGCCGGCTATGAGGGCTGGAAAGCCCTGTTCAGCATGACCTGGGTGAAAGTACTGACCCAGACCACCCTGCTGGCGTTGTTCATGCATGCCTGGGTTGGCATCCGTGACCTGTGGATGGACTACATCAAACCGGTTGGCGTGCGCCTGTCGCTGCACTCCCTGACCGCGGTTTGGCTGGTGTCCTGTTTCATCTATTCGCTTAAGGTTGTCTGGGGGCTGTAATGACTGTACCTGTTCGTCGTTTTGACGCAGTGATTGTTGGCGGCGGTGGCGCAGGTCTGCGTGCTGCTCTGCAACTGTCCGAGTCCGGCCTGAAAACCGCCGTACTCTCCAAAGTATTCCCTACCCGTTCCCACACCGTTGCGGCACAGGGCGGCATTTCCGCCTCGCTGGGCAACGTGCAGGAAGACCGCTGGGAATGGCACATGTACGACACCGTGAAGGGGTCGGACTGGCTGGGTGACCAGGACGCCATCGAATTCATGTGCCGCAAGGCGCCTGAAGCCGTGATCGAGCTTGAGCACTTCGGCATGCCGTTCGACCGCCTGGAAAACGGCAAGATCTACCAGCGCCCGTTCGGCGGTCACACCCAGAACAACGGCGAGACCCCGGTACAGCGCGCCTGTGCCGCAGCCGACCGTACCGGTCACGCCATGCTGCACACCCTGTACCAGCGCAACGTGCGTGCCAACACCCAGTTCTTCGTGGAATGGATGGCACTGGACCTGATCCGCGACGAAGCCGGTGACGTGGTGGGCGTAACCGCCCTGGAAATGGAAACCGGTGAAGTTTTCATCTTCCACGCCAAGGCCGTGCTGTTCGCTACCGGCGGTGCCGGCCGCATCTACGCCGCATCCACCAACGCCTTCATCAACACCGGTGACGGCCTGGGCATGTGCGTACGCGCAGGCATCCCGCTGGAAGACATGGAATTCTGGCAGTTCCACCCGACCGGCGTGGCCGGCGCGGGCGTGCTGATCACCGAGGGTGTGCGCGGCGAAGGCGGCATCCTGCTGAACAGCAATGGCGAGCGTTTCATGGAACGCTACGCACCGAACCTGAAGGATCTGGCTCCGCGCGACTTCGTGGCCCGCTCCATGGAGCAGGAAGTGCTGGAAGGCCGTGGTTGCGGCCCGAACAAGGACTACGTGCTGCTGAAACTGGATCACCTCGGTCCGGACATCATCAAGCACCGTCTGCCGGGCATCCGCGAGATCGCCATCAAGTTCGCCGGCGTGGACCCGATCAAGGACCCGATCCCGGTAATCCCGACTTGCCACTACCAGATGGGCGGTATTCCGACCAACTACCGTGGCGAAGTGGTGATTCCGCAGGGCGACAACCCGGAAAGCCGCGTGCACGGCTTCTACGCTGCCGGCGAATGTGCCTGCGCGTCCGTACACGGCGCCAACCGTCTGGGCACCAACTCCCTGCTGGACCTGGTGGTATTCGGTAAATCGGCCGGCGACAGCATGGTCGAGTTCATCAAGAACGAAATGCCGACCTGGAAGCCGCTGCCGGCCAACGCCGCAGAACGCTCGCTGGCCCGCATCAGCCGTCTGGACAACCAGACCGGTGGCGAGGACGTGACTGAAGTGCGTACCGCCATGCAGCGTACCGTACAGGCCCGTGCCGCCGTGTTCCGCAACGCCGACAACCTGTCGCAGGGCGTGAAGGAAATCCAGGAAGTGGCCGAGCGCGTGAAGCGCACCCAGATCAAGGACAAGTCCAAGGTGTTCAACACCGCCCGCGTGGAAGCGCTGGAACTGGAAAACCTGATCGAAGTGGCCGTGGCCACCCTGATCGCCGCCGAAGCCCGCAAGGAATCCCGTGGCGCCCACGCCCACGCCGACTTCCCGCAGCGCGACGACGAAGTGTGGATGAAGCACTCCCTGTACTACGGTGAAGACCGTCGCCTGAGCTACAAGCCGGTGCACACCAAGCCGCTGTCGGTGGATTACATCCCGCCGAAAGAGCGTACCTTCTAAGCGGCGACCAGGAGATCGAAATGACCAAAACCCGTTTTTCCATTTACCGCTACGACCCGGACAAGGACGCCAAGCCGTACATGCAGGATTACGAGATCGAGCTTGGCCCGAACGACGTAAAACTGCTGGACGTGATCGTGAAGCTGAAGGCCATGGACGACACCCTGTCGTTCCGCCGCTCCTGCCGTGAAGGTATCTGTGGCTCCGACGCCATGAACATCAACGGCAAGAACGGTCTGGCGTGCGTCACCGACGTCGCCGGGCTGAAACAGCCGATCGAGCTGCGTCCGCTGCCGGGCCTGCCGGTTATCCGCGACCTGATCGTGGACATGACCCAGTTCTTCAAGCAGTACCACTCGATCAAGCCGTACGTGATCAACGACACCCCGCGTCCGGAAAAGGAACGCCTGCAGTCGCCGGAAGACCGTCTGGAGCTGGACGGCCTGTACGAGTGCATCCTGTGTGCGTGCTGTTCCACTTCCTGCCCGTCGTTCTGGTGGAACCCGGACAAGTTCGTTGGCCCGGCCGGCCTGCTCGCAGCGTACCGCTTCATTGCCGATACCCGCGACACCGCCACCAGCGAGCGTCTGGACAACCTGGAAGACCCGTACCGCCTGTTCCGCTGCCATAGCATCATGAACTGCGTTGACGTGTGTCCGAAAGGTCTGAACCCGACCAAGGCGATCGGCAAGATCAAGGACCTGATGGTCAAGCGTGCCGTATGACCGATATCGATCCGGTTGAAATCAAACGGATCCGCTGGCGCTCCCGCCGCGGCCTGCTCGAACTCGACCTGGTGCTGGAACGTTTCCTCGCCAGTCGTTTCGAACAGCTCACCGCGGCGGAGCTGGCCGCGTACAGGAAGTGTCTGGATCTCGACGACACCGACTTCCTGGACTACGTCAACGGCAAGGCGGAAGTGCCCGATCCCGAACTGACACACATCATCGGGATCTTGCGGACAGTCTGACTGGCCGCTGCAGCAAACACATTACAACGACCACAAACTGAAACTGGGAGTATTGCTGTGGAAAACAATCGCAAAGTAACGCTCACCTATAACGAAGGCAAGGACTCGCTGGACCTGCCGGTACTGCCGGGCACCCTCGGTCCGGACGTCGTTGACATCCGCGCCTTCTCCAAGACCGGCATGTTCACCTTCGACCCGGGTTTCCTGGCCACCGCCAGCTGCGAATCGCAGATCACCTTCATCGACGGCGATCTGGGCCAGCTGTACTACCGCGGCTACCCGATCGAGCAACTGGCCGAGAACAGTGACTACCTGGAAGTGTGCTACCTGCTGCTGAACGGCGAACTGCCGAACGCGGCACAGCGCAAGGAGTTCGAGCGCGGCATCATGCGTCACAACATGCTGCACGACCAGATCATCAGCTTCTACAAGGGTTTCCGCCGCGACGCGCACCCGATGGCAGTGATGGTGGGTGTAGTGGGTGCGCTGTCCGCCTTCTACCACGACTCGCTGGACATCAATAACGCGGAACACCGCAAGATTTCGGCACACCGCCTGATCGCCAAGCTGCCGAACATCGCAGCCCAGGCTTACCGCTACAACAAGGGCCTGCCGTTCTCCTACCCGAAAAACGGCCTGACCTTTGCCGAGAACTTCCTGCACATGATGTTCTCCACCCCGTGCGAAGAGTACAAGGTGAACCCGGTAACCGCGCGCGCACTGGACCGCATCTTCACCCTGCACGCCGACCACGAGCAGAACGCCTCCACCTCCACCGTGCGTCTGGCCGGCTCCTCCGGTGCCAACCCGTTCGCGTGTATCGCCGCCGGTATCGCCTGCCTGTGGGGCCCGTCCCACGGTGGCGCCAACGAGGCCGTACTGAAGATGCTGGACGAAATCGGCAGCGTGGATCACGTAGCCGACTTCATGCAGGGCGTGAAGGACAAGCGCTACAAACTGATGGGCTTCGGCCACCGCGTGTACAAGAACATGGACCCGCGCGCCGCCATCATGAAGCAGACCTGCGACGAAGTGCTGACCGAACTGGGTCTGCAGGACGATCCGAAGTTCAAGCTGGCCATGGCACTGGAAAAGATTGCGCTGGAAGACCCGTACTTCATCGAGCGCAAGCTGTACCCGAACGTGGACTTCTACTCCGGCATCGTGCTGTCCGCCATCGGCATCCCGGTATCCATGTTCACCCCGATCTTCGCCCTGGCACGCACCGTGGGCTGGATCTCGCACTGGACCGAAATGATCGCCGACCCGGGCATGAAGATCGGTCGTCCGCGCCAGCTGTACACCGGCTCGCCGCGCCGCGACTTCGTACCGGTAGACAAGCGCTAACGGTATGACGCATGGGTTGGCCGCATGCGGCCAACCCTCTCCCCCGAACGCAAGAACGTTCCGTCAAAGAGAGTGGCGCTACGCCTACACGCGCCGTTCTCTTTGTCAAAACGGTTTTAGTAAAGCTGCAACGCAGACAAAAGGGTCGAACAATGATGCAATCCATGTACAGTCATTCCCACCTGTTTGGTGGGAATGCACCGTTCATCGAGGAGCTGTACGAGCAGTACCTCGCTGATCCGAACGTGGTTCCGGCAGAATGGCGGGATTACTTCGACAAGCTGGCGATGTCGCCGGGCGCCGCCGATCGCGACGTGGCGCACCAGCCGATTCAGGAATCCTTCATCCAGCTGGCCAAGAAGCCGATTACCGGCCAGCGCAGCAGCGATGTGGCCAACTGGGAATCGATGCAGAAGCAGGTTGGCGTACTGAAGCTGATCTCCGCCTGGCGCGTGCTGGGCTCCCGTCAGGCCAACCTCGACCCGCTCAAGCGCATGGATCAGGCCACCGTTCGCGAACTGGACCCGGCCACCCACGGTCTGTCCGACGCCGACATGGCCGTGCAGTTCAACGTCGGCTCCCTGGTAGCTCCGCAGAAGCTGCCGCTGTCCGACATCATTGCCCGTCTGAAGCAGACCTACGGCGGCAATGTGGGCGTGGAATACATGCACATCACCAACTCCGACGAAAAACACTGGATTCGTCAGCGTTTCGAAGGTGATCTGTCCACCCCGCGTTACGGCGCCGACAAGAAAAAACGCATCCTCAAGCAGATTACCGCTGCCGAGACCCTGGAGCGCTACCTGCACACCCGCTACGTGGGCCAGAAGCGCTTCTCGCTGGAAGGTGGCGAAGCCGCCATCGCCGCACTGGATCAGCTGATCCAGACCGGCACCGCGCACGGCATCCAGGAACTGATCATCGGCATGGCCCACCGTGGCCGCCTGAACGTGCTGGTAAACACCCTGGGCAAGCTGCCGCGTGACCTGTTCGCCGAATTCGAAGGCAAGGCGGCCCAGGATCTGGCGTCCGGTGACGTGAAGTACCACATGGGCTTCTCCTCCGACATCCCGACCGCCAGCGGCCCGATGCACGTATCGCTGGCGTTCAACCCTTCGCATCTGGAAATCGTGAACCCGGTGGTGGAAGGCTCGGTACGCGCCCGTCAGGACCGCCGCAAGGACAGCGAGCGCAAGACCGCGGTAGCCGTACTGATCCACGGTGACTCCGCCTTTGCCGGCCTGGGCGTGAACCAGGGTACCTTCAACCTGTCGCAGACCCGCGGCTACGGTACCGGCGGCACCCTGCACCTGGTGATCAACAACCAGGTAGGCTTCACCACCTCCGACACTCGCGACATGCGTTCCACGCTGTACTGTACCGACGTGGCCAAGATGATCGAAGCACCGATCTTCCACGTGAACGGCGACGATCCGGAAGCAGTGTGCTACGTGATGCAGGCAGCCCTCGACTACCGCATGGCCTTCAACAAGGACGTGGTAATCGACCTGGTGTGCTACCGCAAACTGGGCCACAACGAGGGCGACGACCCGTTCCTGACCCAGCCGATGATGTACAAGAAGATCGCCAAGCACCCGGGCACCCGCGCACTGTACGCACAGCGCCTGGTCGCCGAAGGCGTGCTGAAGGCCGAGGAAGCCGACGATCTGATCCGCGCCTACCGCGATGCGCTGGACAAGGGCGAGCATGTTGAACAGACCGTGCTGTCCAACTACCGCCGCGAACACGCGCTGGACTGGAGCCAGTACCAGGGCACCCACTGGGCGCACCCGACCGACACCTCGCTGCCGCAGGCCGACCTGCTGCGCCTGGCCGAGAAGTTCAACAGCGTACCGGCCGAATTCAAGCCGCACCCGACCGTGAAGAAAGTACTGGAAGCACGCATGGCCATGGCCCGCGGCGACCAGCCGCTGGACTGGGGCATGGCGGAAATCACCGCCTACGCCAGCCTGGTGACCAATGGCTACGGCGTGCGCCTCTCCGGTGAAGACTCCGGCCGCGGCACCTTCTCGCACCGCCATTCCGTGGTGCACGACCAGAACCGCGAGCGCTGGGACCAGGGCAGCTACGTACCGCTGCGCAATATGAGCGAAAACCAGGGCGAGTTCCTGGTGATCGACTCGATCCTGAACGAAGAAGCGGTACTGGCGTACGAGTACGGTTACGCCTGCTCCGCTCCGGACCAGCTGGTGATCTGGGAAGCCCAGTTCGGCGACTTCGCCAACGGCGCCCAGGTAGCCATCGACCAGTTCATCTCCTCCGGCGAAACCAAGTGGGGCCGTCTGTGTGGCCTGACCACCATCCTGCCGCACGGCTACGATGGCCAGGGCCCGGAGCACTCCTCCGCCCGCCTGGAACGCTGGCTGCAGCTGTGCGCCGAGCACAATATGCAGATCGTGATGCCGTCCGAAGCCAGCCAGATGTTCCACGTGCTGCGCCGCCAGGTGCTGCGTCCGTACCGCAAGCCGCTGGTGATCTTCCTGTCCAAGCGCCTGCTGCGTTACAAGGACTCCATGAGCCCGATCAGCGACCTGACCTCCGGCAGCTTCCGCCCGGTGATCGGCGATGCCTCGATCAAGGACGCCAAGAAGGTGAAGCGCGTGCTGCTGTGTGCCGGCCAGGTGTACTACGACCTGGTGAACGGTCGCAAGGAGCGTGGTCTGGAAGAAGACGTGGCCATCGTGCGTATCGAGCAGCTGTACCCGTTCCCCACCGAGCAGCTGCAGGCGGAACTCGCCCAGTACGCTCACGTGAAGGAGCTGGTATGGGTGCAGGAAGAGCCGCGTAACCAGGGCGCCTGGTACCAGATCCGCCACCGTCTGGAAGGCCTGCTCAGCGGCAAACAGTCGCTGGAATTCGCCGGCCGTCCGTCGTCCGCCTCCCCGGCCGTAGGCTATATGAGCAAGCACGTTGCCCAGCTCAAAGCCTTCGTCGAAGAAGCTCTGTCGTTCAACAAATAACACCTGCACATAAGAACGGGGCGGCAGTGCGCCGCCCCCCAATGGAGAAGAACAATGGCCATCATTGAAGTCAAAGTCCCCCAGCTGCCGGAATCCGTTTCCGAAGCCACCCTGATGACCTGGCACAAGCAAGTCGGCCAGGCGGTTGCCCGTGACGAGAACCTGATCGATCTGGAAACCGACAAGGTGGTACTGGAACTGCCGGCACCGCAAGCTGGTGTACTGGTGAAGATCGTTGAGCAGGACGGTGCTACCGTTACCTCCGGCCAGCTGATCGCTCACATCGACACTGAAGCCACTGCCGGCGCTACTGCCCCGGCCGCTGCAGCCGCTGTGGCTGCCGCCCCTGCCGCTGCCCCGGTACAGGCTGCCACCGGTGGCGCCGCCATGCCGTCCGCTGCCAAGCTGGCTGCCGAAACCGGCGTGAACCTGGCTGACGTAGCCGGCTCCGGCCGCGACGGTCGCATCCTGAAAGAAGACGTGGCTGCCGCCAAGCCGTCCGCCCCGGCACAAGCCGCCCCGGTACTGTCCGCCACTGCGGCCAACGTTGGCCAGGCACTGGCCACCACTCCGGCGATCAACACCTCGGTACTGTCCGGCCGTCCGGAACAGCGCGTGCCGATGTCCCGTCTGCGCCAGCGCGTGGCCGAGCGTCTGGTAATGTCGCAGCAGACCAACGCCATCCTCACCACCTTCAACGAAATCAACATGAAGCCGGTGATGGACCTGCGTGCCAAGTACAAGGACAAGTTCGAGAAAGAGCACGGCGTGAAGCTGGGCTTCATGGGCTTCTTCGTGAAGGCCGTGGTTGCCGCACTGAAGAAATACCCGGTAGTGAACGCCTCGGTTGATGGCAACGACATCATCTACCACGGCTACTTCGACATCGGCGTGGCCGTTGGCAGCCCGCGCGGCCTGGTAGTACCGGTCATCCGCAATGCCGACCAGCTGAGCCTGGCCGAGATCGAGAAGCAGATCGCCGACTTCGGCAAGCGCGCCCAGGAAGGCAAGCTGACCGTTGAGGAACTGACCGGCGGTACCTACACCATCTCCAACGGCGGTACCTTCGGCTCCATGATGTCCACCCCGATCATCAACCCGCCGCAATCCGCGATCCTGGGCATGCACGCCACCAAGGAACGTGCCGTGGTGGAAAACGGTCAGGTTGTGGTTCGCCCGATGATGTACCTGGCCCAGTCCTACGACCACCGCATCATCGACGGCCGTGAAGCCGTACTGAGCCTGGTGGCCATCAAGGATGCCATCGAAGATCCGGCCCGCCTGATCCTGGACCTGTAAGTACAGCCTGCTTCGGCACATCCGCGTGCGGCCAACCCCAGGGTTGGCCGCAACGTGCAAAGGAAAGACTCAATGAGCCAACAATTCGACGTAGTAGTGATCGGCGGCGGCCCCGGCGGTTACGTAGCCGCCATCCGCGCCGCCCAGCTGGGTTTCAATACCGCCTGCGTGGACGCCTACAAGAACCCGGAAGGCAAGGCCTCCCTGGGCGGCACCTGCCTGAACGTGGGTTGCATCCCGTCCAAGGCGCTGCTGCAGTCCTCGGAAAACTTCCACGCCATCCAGCATGACTTCGCCAAGCACGGCATCTCGGTAGACGGTGCCAAGATGGACGTGGCCACCATGCTGGATCGCAAGAACGGCATCATCACCAAGAACGCCGGCGGCATCGCCTTCCTGTTCAAGAAGAACAAGGTTGCCAACATCCACGGCCTGGGTACGCTGAAATCCCGCCAGGGCGACAAGTGGGTCATCGAAGTGACCGACAACGGCGCCGTGGTGGACACCCTGGAAGCCAGCCACGTGATCGTGGCCACCGGTTCCAACCCGCGCCAGCTGCCGGGCCTGGATACCGACAACCAGCTGGTGCTGGACAACGCCGGCGCGCTGGCGCTGGCTGACGTACCGGCCCGCCTGGGCGTGATCGGCGCCGGCGTGATCGGCCTGGAAATGGGTTCGGTATGGAAGCGCCTGGGCGCCGACGTCACCATCCTGGAAGCCATGCCGACCTTCCTGGCCGCTGCCGACCAGCAGATCGCCAAGGAAGCGTTCAAGAGCCTGACCAAGGACACCGGCCTCGACATCAAGCTGGGCGTGAAGATCGGTGAAATCAGCAAGGGCGCCAACAGCGTCACCGTGAACTACGAACTGAACGGCGAAGCCGTGAAGGCCGAGTTCGACAAGCTGATCGTGGCCATCGGCCGCGTGCCGAACACCGGCGGCCTGGGTGCCGACAACGTGAACCTGCAGCTGGACGAGCGCGGTTTCGTGGTGGTGGACGATCACTGCCACACCAACCTGCCGAACGTATGGGCGATCGGCGACGTGGTGCGCGGCCCGATGCTGGCGCACAAGGCGTCCGAAGAAGGCGTGGCGGTTGCCGAGCGCATCGCCGGCCAGAAGCCGCACGTGGACTTCGGCGTGATTCCGTGGGTGATCTACACCTCGCCGGAAATCGCCTGGGTCGGCAAGACCGAAGAGCAGCTCAAGGCCGAAGGCATCGAGTACAAGAAGGGCACTTCCGGCTTTGCGGCCAACGGTCGCGCGCTGGGTCTGGGCCATGCCCAGGGTACCGTCAAGCTCTTGGCCTGCGCCAAGACCGACCGCATCCTCGGCCTGCACATGATCGGCCCGATGGTGTCCGAGCTGGTGACCGAAGGCGTGGTGTCGATGGAGTTCAAGGCCGCCAGCGAAGACCTGGCACGCATTGTCCACGCTCACCCGTCGCTGTCCGAAGTGGTACATGAAGCTGCGCTGGCCGCCGACAAGCGCGCGCTGCACGGCTAAAGCGAACCGGGCCGTGTACAATATCGCGGCCCACGTGAACGGTGCGGCAACCGCTTGCGGTTGCCGCCTGCAAAATAAGGCTGTGCGAGCAGCCAAGGAATAGAGACGTTGGCCAGACAGGCCCCGCCATCATTTCCACCCGAAAGGAAACTCAATGAACCTGCACGAATACCAAGCGAAAGAGCTGCTGGCCAAGTACGGCCTGCCGGTGCAACAGGGCATTCTGGCCAACTCGCCGGAAGAAGCTGCTGCTGCTTACGACAAGCTGGGCGGCAAGTTTGCCGTTGTGAAGGCCCAGGTGCACGCCGGTGGCCGTGGCAAGGCCGGTGGTGTAAAAGTGGTGAAGAGCCGCGAAGAAGCCGCCGAGGTAGCCAAGACCCTGATCGGCACCAACCTGGTGACCTATCAGACCGACGCCGCCGGCCAGCCGGTAAACAGCGTGCTGGTATGCGAAGACATGTACCCGGTACAGCGCGAACTGTACCTGGGCGCCGTGGTTGACCGTGGCACCCAGCGCGTGGTGTTCATGGTATCGACCGAGGGTGGTGTCGAGATCGAGAAGGTTGCCGAGGAAACCCCGGAAAAGATCATCAAGATCGAGATCGACCCGCTGGTTGGCGCTCAGCCGTTCCAGGGCCGTGATGCCGCATTTGCCCTGGGTCTGGAAGGCGCGCAGGTTGCCGCTTTCACCAAACTGTTCCTGGGCGCCGCCAAGGCCTTCATCGAGAACGACTTCGCCCTGTTCGAAGTAAACCCGCTGGCGCTGCGCGAAAACGGCGAACTGGCCTGCGTAGACGGCAAGATCAACCTGGACTCCAACGCCCTGTACCGTCACCCGGAACTGCTGGCCATGCGCGACAAGTCGCAGGAGAACGAGCGTGAAGTGAAAGCTTCCGAGTTCGACCTGAACTACGTGGCACTGGAAGGCAACATCGGCTGCATGGTGAACGGCGCCGGTCTGGCCATGGCCACCATGGACATCATCAAGCTGAAGGGTGGCCAGCCGGCCAACTTCCTGGACGTGGGCGGCGGCGCTACCAAGGAGCGCGTGATCGAAGCGTTCAAGCTGATCCTGGCCGATACCTCGGTACAGGGCGTGCTGATCAACATCTTCGGCGGTATCGTGCGTTGCGACATGATCGCCGAAGCGATCATTGCCGCGGTGAAGGAAGTGAACGTGACCGTGCCGGTAGTTGTGCGCCTGGAAGGCAACAACGCCGAGCTGGGCGCCAAGATCCTGGACGACTCCGGTCTGAAACTGACCTCCGCCCAGGGCCTGAACGACGCAGCCGAGAAGATCGTTGCTGCCGTTGCCGCCCTCTAATCACCCGCACCGCATAAGGATTTCAAAATGAGCGTATTGGTAAACAAAGACACCAAAGTGCTGGTGCAAGGTTTCACCGGCAAGAACGGTACTTTCCACGCCGAACAGGCACTGAAGTGCGGCACCAAGGTTGTCGGCGGCGTTACCCCGGGCAAGGGCGGTGCTGAGCACCTGGGCCTGCCGGTGTTCAACACCATGAAGGACGCCGTTCGCCAGACCCAGGCCGATGCTTCCGTGATCTACGTACCGGCAGCTTTCGCCAAGGATTCCATCCTGGAAGCCATCGACAGCGGCGTTAAGCTGATCGTGTGCATCACCGAAGGCGTGCCGACCCTGGACATGCTGTACGTGAAGAAAGCCGTGGACGAAGCCGGCATCCGCCTGATCGGCCCGAACTGCCCGGGTATCATCACCCCGGGTGAGTGCAAGATCGGCATCATGCCGTGGCACATCCACAACCCGGGCCGTATCGGCATCGTGTCCCGCTCCGGCACCCTGACCTACGAAGCAGTGGCACAAACCACCGCCCTGGGCCTGGGCCAGTCCACTTGTATCGGTATCGGCGGCGACCCGATCCCGGGTACCTCCCACATCGACTCCCTGAAACTGTTCCAGGACGATCCGGATACCGACGCCATCATCATGATCGGTGAAATCGGCGGTAGCGCCGAGGAAGAGGCAGCCGAGTTCGCCAAGCAGTACGTGACCAAGCCGGTAGTAGGCTACATCGCCGGTGTTACCGCCCCGAAAGGCAAGCGCATGGGTCACGCCGGCGCCATCATCTCCGGCGGCAAGGGTACTGCCGAAGAGAAGTTCAAGGCTTTCGAGCGTGCAGGCATCGCCTACACCCGCAGCCCGGCCGAAATCGGCAAGACCATGTTCGAACTGCTGAAGTCCAAGGGCATGATCTGATCCGGTTCTGATCGAACGGAAGCAACCCCGCCAACCGGCGGGGTTTTTTATTGCCCATCATCGACAAGCCCGGCAGCCCTGCCCTTGCGGCCAACCCTGAGCGGCCGCAGGCAAACAAAAACCCCGCCGCAGCGGGGTTTTGAACAGCGGACACAGGTTGGCCGCATCAGCCTTCCTGTGGCAACAGGCTTTCCTGGCGCAGCAACGGCTCCACCTGCTCCGCCGGCATCGGTTTGGCCAGCAGGTAGCCCTGTACCTGGTCGCAGCCGTGCTGCTCCAGGAAGCGCCACTGCTCGATGGTTTCCACCCCTTCCGCCACCACCTGCATGTTCAGGTTCTTCGCCATATTGATGATGGCGCGGGTAATGGCGGTGTCGTCCTGGTCGTCCGGAATGTCGCGCACGAAGGAACGGTCGATCTTCAGCTTGTCGGCCTTGAAGCGCTTCAGATAGGCCAGGCTGGAGTAGCCGGTGCCGAAGTCGTCGATGGACATGCGGATGCCCATGTCCTGGATGGCGCGGATCGCCTGCACCGTGGACTCCAGGTCGTCCATGATCACGCTCTCGGTCACCTCCACGTCCAGGCAGCTGCCCGGCAGGTTGTAGGTGGCCAGCGCATTGCCCAGCACCTGGGTCAGGTCCTCGTGGCGGAACTGCAGTGCCGACAGGTTGACGCCCACGGTAATCAGCGGCAGGCCGGCGGCGTACCAGGCGGCAATCTGGCGGCAGGCCTCGCGGATCACCCAGTTGCCGATCTGCACGATAAAGCCGCGCTCCTCGGCCACGTCGATGAAGTGCAGCGGCCCCAGCAGGCCCAGCGACGGGTGGTTCCAGCGAATCAGCGCCTCGGCGCCGATGATGCGGCCGGTGCGGATTTCCACCTGCGGCTGGTAGTGCAGCACGAACTCGCCGCGCTCCACCGCGTAGCGCAGCTGGCTTTCGATGGCCAGGATCTCGCGGGCGCGGGCATTGAGGTCGGCAGTGTAGAACTTGTAGTTGTTACGGCCGCTGGACTTGGCGTGATACATCGCCGCGTCGGCGTTGCGCACCAGGGTGTCGAAATCGCGGCCGTCATCCGGGAACACGCTGATGCCGATACTGCCGGTGACCATCAGCGAGTGGTTGTACACCTCCAGCGGGGTGGTGAACTCGGTGAGGATGCGCTCGGCCACGTGTGCGGCGGCGGCGGCATCGCTGACCAGCGGCAGCAGGATGATGAATTCGTCGCCACCCTGGCGCGCCACCACCTCGCCGCTGCCCAGCACGCTGCGGATGCGTTCCGACGCGATCTTGAGCAGGATGTCGCCGGCGGCATGGCCCAGCGACTCGTTGATGGTCTTGAAGCGGTCCAGGTCCAGCAGCAGGATGCCCAGCTTGCCGTTGTCGTGGGTGGCGTTCTGGATCGCCAGCAACGCGCGATCCTGCAGGTGACCGCGGTTGGGCAGGCCGGTGAGCACGTCGAAGTGCGCCAGGAACTGGATGCGTTCGTCCGCCGCCTTGCGCTCGGACTGGTCGCTGAAGATGGCCACGTAGTGGGTAACGTCGCCGGACGGGCTCTTCACCGCGTTGATGGCCAGCCACTCCGGGTATACCTCGCCGTTCTTGCGGCGGTTCCACACCTCGCCCTGCCACGAGCCCTGCTCGCTCAGCACCTGCCACAGGCTGTCGTAGAACTCTTTGCTGTGGCGGCCGGAGCTGAGCACCATCGGGCGCTGGCTCAGCACTTCTTCCTGGGTGAAGCCGGTGATTTCGGTGAAGGCGCGGTTCACGCTGCGGATGCGCACTTCGCCGTCGGTAATCATGATGCCTTCGGCGGTGTTCTCGAACACCTTGGCCGCCAGCTGCATGCGCTCTTCGGCGGCGCGGCGCTCGGAAATATCGCGCACCATGCGCCACACTGCGGTGATGCGGCCGCTGGCGTCGCGCATCGCCACGGTCTTGACGCTGACCGGGATCGGGTTGCCGATGCGGTTGATGTACTGCACTTCGAATTCGTCGCAGAAGCCGAAGCGCATCACCTTGTTATCCAGGTTGTAGCGCTCCTGCGCCTCGCTGTCGCGGTCCAGCAGGCCCCAGAAATTCTGCAGCTTGAGCTGGTCCAGGCTGTAGCCCAGCAGGCTGAGGAAGGCCGGGTTGGCGTCGATGATCTGCCCTTCCAGCGAGCTGATCACGATGCCGTCCAGGTTGGACCAGAACAGCTCGCGGTATTTGTTCTCGGAGCGGCGCAGCGCATCCTCCACCTCGCGGCGGCGTTCGATGTCCGCCTCCAGCGCCAGGGTCTTGGCCTTCAGCTCGTCGATCAGGCGCTTCAGTTCGGAGCGGGTCCACTCCAGGTGCTTGCCCACAGTGCCGATCTCGTCATGCCGCCCCCAGTGGAACGGTTCGTCCAGTTTCAATGCGGCCAACCTGGTGGCCTGCTGCGACAGCTGGGCAATGGGGCGCAGGAAGCGCGAATGCAGAATCGTCATCACCAGCACCACCGACAGCAGCAGCTGCGCCGCCACGATCAGCAGCAGGTTCTTCAGCTGGTTGCGCTGGTAGATTGCCAGGTGTTCGGTATCGAATTCGATGCTGACCTGGCCGATCTCCTCGCCGCGGTACACCACCGGTTTCTGCACGAAGGCCACGCTGCCGATGCGGCGCTCGCTACGCAGGGTGGACAGGAAGACGGTATTGGACTGCGTGTCGGTCACGCGGATGGAGATCACCCGCGGGTCGTCCATCACCGAGGACACCAGCGGTGCGCCGGCCTGGCGGCTGAGGTTCCACAGCGGCTCCTGCATGCCCAGCGCCACGATGTCCAGCAGGCGTTTCTGGTCCACCGCCAGCTGGTTTTCCGCCTGCTCGCGCTGCAGGTTGAAGGTCAGCACACTGATGATGATGGCTGGAATCAACAGGCCCAGTACCAGCGCCATTAAAAACACCTGGCGCAACGACAAGCGCGAACCGATGGCGTAGCTATCGAAATTGTCCGGTTTCTGGGTCATGGAAGCGGTTTCCCCAACAGCGAAAAGTGTTGCTGCAAATATTTTGAAGATTATACGGAAGCGCTGTAGATCGCGCGGATTTTCTCCATTTGCATAGTATAAGTCAGGTTGCCGAATCAGGAAGCCAGCGCCTACAATCGCCCGCATACTTTTATAGGCAAATATTCATGCAAAACACCGCATTCGATCAGCTGATCAGCGCGCGCTGGATCATTACAGTCGAACAAGATGGCCTGGTACTGGAAAACCATGCCGTGGCCGTGCGCAACGGCCGCATCGTCGCCATCCTGCGCCCGGAAGAAATCGCCGGCGCCAGTGCCGCCGAGCGCATCGACCTGCCGCAGCACGTGCTGATGCCGGGCCTGGTGAACCTGCATGGCCATTCCGCCATGACCCTGCTGCGCGGCATGGCCGATGACAAGGCGCTGATGGACTGGCTGCAGAACCATATCTGGCCGGCGGAAGGCAAGCATGTCAGCGATGCCTTTGTATTCGATGGTGCCTTATTGGCAATGGGTGAAATGTTCCGCAGCGGCACCACCACCATCAACGATATGTATTTCTTCCATGCCGCCATGGGCCGCGCCGGCCTGGCTGCCGGCATGCGTACCTTCGTCGGCTGTTCGATCCTGGAATTCCCCACCGTCTACGGCCAGAACGCCGACGACTACATCGCCAAGGGCATGGCCGAGCGCCAGCAGTTCCTGGGCGAAGAGCTGATCACCTTCACCCTGGCGCCGCATGCCCCGTACACGGTGGCCGACGACACCTTCCGCAAGGTCATCACCCTGGCCGAGCAGGAAGACATGCTGATCCACTGCCACATCCACGAAACCATGGATGAAGTGAACGGCAGCATCGACCAGTACAAGCAGCGCCCGCTGGCGCGCCTGGCGAACCTGGGCCTGCTGTCGCCGCGCCTGATCGCCGCGCACATGGTGCACCTCAGCGACGAGGAAATCGCGCTGGTGGCCAAACATGGCGTGTCCATCGCCCACAACCCCACTTCCAACATGAAGCTGGCCTCCGGCATTGCCCCGGTACAGAAGCTGTTGGCCGCAGGCGTGAACGTGGGCATCGGCACCGACGGCGCCGCCTCCAACAACAAGCTGGACATGCTGAGCGAGACCCGCATGGGCGCGCTGCTGGCCAAGGTCGGCACGCTGGACCCCACTGCCGTGCCGGCGGCCACCGCCATCCGCATGGCCACCCTGCACGGCGCTCAGGCGCTGGGCATTGCCGACAAGGTGGGCACGGTCAGCGTGGGCAAGCAGGCCGACCTGATCGCCGTGGACCTGTCGGCGGTGGAAACCAGCCCGCAGTTCGACCCGATCTCGCACATCGTCTACGCCGCCGGCCGCGAACAGGTGAGCCACGTCTGGGTGAACGGCCGCCAGGTGCTGCGCGAACGCGCACTGACCACGCTGGACGAAGCGGAACTGAAGGCTCGCGCCGAAGACTGGCGCGTACGCATTCTGGCTAAATAAGCGGATAACACGATGAGCAATGTAGACGAACTGGAACTGGACAAATTCAGCCAGATTGCCCACAAGTGGTGGGACAAGGACAGCGAGTTCAAACCGCTGCACGAGATCAACCCGCTGCGCCTGGGCTTTATCGACGACTTCGCCGCCATCAGCGGCAAGACCGTGCTGGACGTGGGCTGCGGCGGCGGCATCCTGGCCGAGAGCATGGCCGCCACGGGCGCCACCGTCACCGGTATCGACCTGGCGAAGAAGTCGCTGAAGGTCGCCCAGCTGCACAGCCTGGAATCCGGCGTCAGCGTCAGCTACCGCTGCGTACCGGTGGAAGAGTTGGCCGCAGAAGCGCCGGCCAGCTTCGACGTGGTGACCTGCATGGAAATGCTGGAACACGTGCCGGATCCGCTGAGCGTGGTGCGCGCCTGCGCCGAGCTGGTGAAGCCGGGCGGCCAGGTGTTCTTCTCCACCCTCAACCGCAATGCCAAGGCCTATCTGCTGGCAGTGGTCGGCGCCGAATACGTGCTGAACATGCTGCCGCGCGGCACCCACGAGTACAAGCGCTTCCTCAAGCCGTCGGAACTGGCGCGCATGGCACGCGGCGCCGGGCTGGAACTGGTGCAGGTAAAGGGTATGGGCTACAACCCGCTCACCCGTATCTATAGTCTGAATGACGATACCGACGTCAATTACCTGATGGCCATGCGCCGTCCGGGCTGATGTCCGCACAGTCATTCACTTGCGGCCAACCCGGCACTGCCAGGTTGGCCGCATTGCTTGCCACCATGCCATGCTGAGCTCCCCACCGCTGCCGCCCAATGCCATCCGCTGGCTGGCAGCACTGAACATCCACAGCCGTGCCGAGCTGCAGGCCGTTGGCGCGGTGCGTGCCTACCTGCTGCTGAAGGCCGCCGGCCACAGCGCCACCGAGCGGCTGCTGTTCGCGCTGGAAGCTGCCGCGCGCGGCGAGCACTGGTCGGCACTGGCTGATGACGACCGGGCCGGCTTGCGTGCGGCTGCGGCCAACCATGCCCCGGTACGGCCGCTGCCGCCGCAGGCGGAGCGGCAGCGCTTCATGGCCGAGGCGCTGGCACTGGCAGCGGAGGCCGCCCGCCACGGCGAGGTGCCGGTAGGCGCGGTAGTGGTGCAGCAGGGCCGCATTGTCGGGCGCGGCTACAACCAGCCGGTTGGCAGCCACGACCCCAGCGCCCATGCTGAAATGGTGGCGCTGCGCGATGCCGCGGCCCGGCTTGGCAATTACCGCCTGCACGGCTGCCAGCTGTACGTCACGCTGGAGCCTTGCGCCATGTGCGCCGGCGCCATCCTGCACAGCCGGCTGGATCACGTGCTGTACGGCGCCGCCGAGCCGCGCACCGGCGCTGCCGGCAGCGTGCTCGACCTGTTTGCCGAGCGTCGCCTCAACCACCACACCGCGGTGGATGGCGGCATAGAAGACGCAGCAGCGGCGGCACTTCTGGCTGCTTTCTTTGCCCAACGCAGGTAAAACAAGGAGAGCAGCATGCTCCACCCACTGCCGCGCTTGTCCGCCCTGCTTTTGCCGGCCCTGCTTTTACTGGTCCACCTGTCGTTGCCCGCGCTGGCGGCCACGCCGCCGGAGGCATCCTACCTGCTGGCCAGCCAGCAGCAGCCGCTGGTCGCCGCCGCCATCAAACCCAACCCCTACACACCCGGCATGCCGTGGCTGGAAATCGGCGTGCGCAGCCAGAGCCTGGTGTACTACGATGAGCTGGGCGTGGCGCGTGCCCGCTACGCGGTGTCCACCGCCAAGAACGGCGTGGGCGAGCAGGAAAACAGCTATCAGACGCCGCGAGGCTGGCACAGGGTTTGCGAGCGTATCGGCGATGGTGTCGAAGCGGGTACCATCATCTACCGTCGCCAGGTTACGCCGTGGAAATACACGCCGCAGCTGCATCAGGAATACCCGGACAAGGACTGGATCCTCACCCGCATCCTGTGGCTGTGCGGCATGGAACCCGGCAAGAACCAGGGCGGCCCGGTGGATAGCTACGACCGCGCCATCTATATTCATGGCGCCGGCGAGCACGTGGCCTTCGGCACGCCCACCTCGCGCGGCTGTGTGCGCATGCGCAACGAAGACATCATCGAACTGTTTGCCCAGACCGGTAACGGCCTGGATGTGCTGATCAACGAAAACCTGTAACCATGCTAAGCCTCACCACCCCTGCCCTGCTGTTTCCCGCCATTTCCCTGCTGCTGCTGGCCTATACCAACCGCTACCTGGCGCTGGCCGGCATCATCCGCAACCTGTACGACGACTACCAGCAAACGCCCAGCGAGAAGCTGGTGCAGCAGATCGGCAACCTGCGCCAGCGCATTGCGCTGATCAAATGGATGCAGTCGCTGGGAGTGGGCAGCCTGTTCCTGTGCGTGGTGGCCATGCTGCTGATCTACACCGGTTGGCCGCAAGCCGCGCAGTTCATCTTCGGCACCAGCCTGCTGCTGATGATCATGTCGCTGGGCATGTCGCTCTTGGAGCTGCGCATGTCCACCGATGCGCTGAACATCCTGCTGTCCGACCTGATCGCCGCCGAACGCGAACGCGGCCGGCGCTGAGCAAAAAAAAAGACCTCTCCCGCCCTGGGAGAGGTCAACACCCGTGTCGTACCTGCAAGGTTCCTGACGGAACATGCAATAACAGCGTTATTGCTCTTGAAGCAGCTGTTCAAACTCACCTTGCGAGCCACTTGTCGTGTTAGCCCCTGATTTCCTCGCTTGGCCTTGATTAAACAAGCGTTTGAATAGTAGGTTTGCCACCTTTTATACGCAAGCTTTTTCTATCGACATTAAAACAATCGTTTTATTTTTGCCACAATGCGCCGCCGGCGTCACGGCCACCTGCGCGCCGGCAGCGGACAGTGCTAGAATCCGCGGTCCGATTGCCAGACAATCGACAATCAGCCATTTCACCCAAGCCAGCAGGAGGCGGGATTGAGCTTCAAGGCCAACGACTCTCTTACCGAACAGATTGCCCAGTATCTGGGGCACAAGATCGTTAGCGGCGACATGCAGCCAGGCGAGCGCATCCAGGAGCTGCGCATTACCGCCGAGCTGGATGTCAGCCGTGGTTCGGTGCGCGAGGCGCTGCTGATCCTGCAACGCCGCCACCTGGTGGACATCTACCCGCGTCGTGGCGCCATCGTGTCCAGCATCAGCCCGGACGACGTGCGCGAAGTGTTCGAGCTGTGGTTCCTGCTGCTGGAACAGGCGGTGGTCAACCTGGCCGCCAGCTGGCAGAACGACGACCTGGCCAGCTTCATCGAGCTGATGACCGAGCTGGGCGAATGCCAGCGCCGCAGCGACGGCGAGAAGTTCTACACCAGCGGTGTGGCCTTCCTGGAGCGCCTGTACCAGCACTGCGGCAACCGCTACCTGAAGCAGACACTGTTCGACCTGCTGCCGCAGTCGCAGCGCTGCCTGTTCGCCATCCTGCGCGCCGGCAAGAGCCAGATCGACCGTACCCACGCCTTCCTCGACCGCCTGCTCAAGGCCATCGTGGCGCGCGACGAGCCACAGCTGCGCCAGCTGGTGCGCGAGTTCGGCAGCCAGTACAGCCTGACGGCCCAGGACGCCGCCGCCAGGCTGCAGGCCTGAGCAGAAATAAAAAAGCGGCCACTGGCCGCTTTTTTATTGCTCGCTGCTTTCCTTGTTCAGGGAAGCATCAGCGCAGGCGCAGGTAATCGGCAAAGCGGTAGCGCAGACCGTTGGCCGCAAGCTGCTCCTCACCTTCGCTGCATTGCCATTGCTCCGCCTGCCAGCGCGGAAACCGCGCATCACCGGCCACCTCCAGCGCGATATGCGTCAGGCACAGCTTGTCGGCCAGCGGCAGTGCCTGCTCGTACAGATTGGCGCCGCCGATCACGCACACCTCCTCTGCCGCACCAGCCAGCGCCAGTGCCGCCTCCAGCGAATGCGCCACGCTGACGCCCTCGTGCTGCCAGTCCTGCTGGCGGGTGATCACGATGTTCAAGCGCCCCGGCAGCGGACGGCCGATGGAATCGAAGGTCTTGCGCCCCATGATCACCGGTTTGCCCAGCGTCACCGCCTTGAAATGCTTGAGGTCTTCCGGCAGGTGCCACGGCAGGGTGTTGTCGATGCCGATCACGTTGTCGTGCGCCATCGCCGCCACCAGCGTGAGGGTTGGCCGCATGCTCATACCGCCACCTCCGCCTTGATGTGCGGGTGCGGGTCGTAGCCTTCCAGCATGAAGTCCTCGAACTTGAAGGCGAACAGGTCTCGCACTTCCGGGTTGATGCGCATGGTGGGCAGCGGGCGCGGTTCGCGCGACAGCTGCAGCTGCGCCTGCTCGAAGTGGTTGCTGTACAGGTGAGCGTCGCCCAGGGTGTGCACGAACTCGCCCGGCTGCAGGCCGCACACCTGCGCCACCATCATGGTGAGCAGCGCGTAGCTGGCGATATTGAACGGCACGCCCAGGAAAATGTCAGCCGAGCGCTGGTACAGCTGGCAGGACAGGCGGCCATCGGCCACGTAGAACTGGAACAGACTGTGGCACGGCGGCAGCGCCATCTCGTCCACCAGCGCCGGGTTCCACGCCGACACCAGCAGCCGGCGCGAGTCCGGGTTGCGGCGGATCATCTCCAGCACATTGCTGATCTGGTCGATGTGGCGGCCATCCGGCGCCGGCCAGCTGCGCCACTGGTAGCCGTATACCGGGCCCAGGTCGCCGTTCTCGTCCGCCCATTCGTCCCAGATCGATACGCCGTGTTCCTTCAGGTAGCGGATATTGGTATCGCCGGTCAGGAACCACAGCAGTTCGTGAATGATGGAGCGCAGGTGGCATTTCTTGGTGGTCACCAGCGGAAAACCCTGCGCCAGGTCGAAGCGCATCTGGTAGCCGAACACCGAACGCGTACCGGTACCGGTGCGATCAGACTTGTCGGCGCCGTGCTCCAGCACGTGGCGCATCAGATCCAGGTATTGCTTCATCGCTACCTCAAACATGCAGAATCGAATCGCGCGATTGTACCGTTTCCCGGCTGCCTGCGGCCAACTGGCGGCGGCAAACACCTGCCCAATTGACCAAACACCACCGCAGCCAGGCCGCAATCGGCTAACATCGCCGCTTAATGGTTATTTTCAATTAACAAGCGCGCGCCATGGCAGAAGAAAGCGATCAGGAAGACCGCACCGAAGCGCCCTCGCCCCGGAGACTGGAACAGGCCCGGGCCGAAGGCAATGTGCCGCGCTCGCGCGAGCTGACCACCTTTGCCATTACCGCCACCGGTCTCGCCCTGTTGATGGTGACCGGCGGCAGCATCTATCAGTTTCTGCACAAGCTGATGATCGAGTGGTTCACCTTCAACCAGGGCAAGGCCGTGGATGGCGCGCTGATTCTGGAGCACTTCCGCAGCAGCCTGCTGGGCACCCTGCAGACGCTGGCGCCATTGCTGGGCGCCCTGTTTCTGGTGGCCCTGCTCGCCCCGATGGCCATTGGCGGCTGGAACCTAAGCGGCAAGGGCTTTACCCCCAATTTTGGCAAGCTCAACCCCGCCAGCGGCCTCAAGCGCATGTTTTCGCTGCAGGCCGTTGCCGAGGGGCTGAAGGCCATTCTCAAGAGCCTGCTGATCGGCGGCGTGGCTACCTGGGTGATCTGGGGTGAGCGCGGCGACCTGGTAGGCCTGGTGGCCATGCCGCTGGACCGGGCGCAGATCCACCTGGTGGGGCTGATGGAGCACACCTTCATCATGGTGGTGGGCGCCATGCTGCTGCTGGTGGTGTTCGATGTGCCCTACCAGTTGTGGCAGTACCAGAAGAACCTGCGCATGACCAAGGACGAGCTGAAACAGGAATACAAGGAGCAGGAAGGCTCGCCGGAAGTGAAAGGCCGCATCCGCCAGCTGCAGCGCGAAGCCGCACGCAAACGCATGATGCAGGAAGTGCCCAAGGCCAACGTGATCGTGACCAACCCTACCCACTACGCGGTGGCCCTGCTGTACGACGACAAGATGGCCGCACCGCGGCTGATCGCCAAGGGCTCGCTGCGGCTGGCAGAGCGCATCATCGACAAAGGCAAGGAACACCGCGTTACCGTGGTACGCGCGCCGAGCTTTGCCCGCGCGCTGTACTTCAACGTGGAGCTGAACGAGGACATTCCGGGCAAGCTGTACACTGCCGCGGCGCAAGTGCTGGCCTACGTTTACCAGCTGCAGCAGTACGAACAGGCCGGCGGCGTCACACCGGTATTCCCCGAGCAGCTGCAGGTTCCGCCCGAGCTTGACCCTGAAAGCAAACGCACTCAACATACGGCGCCCACCGGCACCCACTAACGCGGCATGAACAAATTTCTTGAACTGCTGAAGAAAGTCGACGTCAACACCCTGGCCGGCCCCATCCTGATCATCCTGGTGTTGTCGATGATGGTGCTGCCGCTGCCGCCGCTGCTGCTCGACATGTTCTTCACCTTCAACATCGCGATTTCCATCATCGTGCTGATGGTGGGGGTGAACACCCGCGAGCCGCTGGAATTTTCCTCCTTCCCCACCCTGCTGCTGATCACCACCCTGCTGCGCCTGTCGCTGAACGTGGCCAGTAGCCGCATCATCCTGCTGCAGGGCCACACCGGGCCGGCCGCCGCCGGCAAGGTGATCGAATCGTTCGCCCACTTCCTGATCGGCGACAACATCACCATCGGTATCGTGGTGTTCATCATCCTGACCATCATCAACTTCGTGGTGATCACCAAGGGCGCCGGCCGTATCGCCGAAGTGTCGGCCCGCTTCACCCTGGATGCGATGCCCGGCAAGCAGATGGCCATCGACGCCGACCTCAACGCCGGCCTGATCGGCGAGGACGACGCCCGCCGCCGCCGCAGCAAGATCGCGGAAGAAGCCAACTTCTTCGGCTCCATGGACGGTGCCTCCAAGTTCGTGCGTGGCGATGCCGTGGCCGGCATCCTGATCATGGTGATCAACATCGTCGGCGGCCTGATCATCGGCGTGCTGCAGCACGACCTGGATGTCGGCTCGGCAGCCACCACCTACACCCTGCTGACCATCGGCGACGGCCTGGTGGCGCAGATTCCGGCGCTGGTGATCTCCACCGCCGCCGGTATGGTGGTGGCGCGGGTGGGCACCGAGAAAGGCATTTCCGAACAACTGGTAGGCCAGCTGTTCGCCAACCCCACCGTGCTCTACCTCACCGCCGGCGTCATCGGCATGCTGGGGCTGATCCCCAATATGCCGCACCTGGCCTTCCTGCTGATTGCCAGTACCCTGGCCGCCACCGCGCACTGGCTGGAAAAGAACGTCCGCAAGCAGGCCGAAGCCGCCGCCGTGGTCGAGATGGAACAGCCGCCACCATCGGTTACCGAGCAGCCGCTGGCCGAAGTGAGCTGGAAGGACGTGCAGCCGGTGGATGCACTGGGGCTGGAAGTCGGCTACCGGCTGATTCCGCTGGTGGACCGCGACCAGGATGGCGAGCTGCTGCGCCGTATCCGCGGCATCCGCAAGAAAATGGCACAGGAACTGGGCTTCCTGGTGCCGGCGGTTCACATCCGCGACAACCTGGAAATCCGCCCCAACGCCTACCGCATCCTGCTCAAGGGCGTGGAGATCGGCCAGGGCGAGGCGTATATCGGCCAGTTCCTGGCCATCAACCCCGGCCAGGTCAGTGGCGAGCTGCAAGGCACACCCACCACCGACCCGGCCTTCGGCCTGCCGGCAGTGTGGATCGACGCCAGCAAGCGCGACGAGGCGCAGAACCTGGGCTACACCGTGGTGGATGCCAGCACCGTGGTGGCCACCCACCTGTCCAACCTGCTGCAGACCCACGCCGCCGAACTGCTGGGTCGCGAAGAGGTGCAGGCACTGATCGACCACGTGGCCAAGGAAGCGCCCAAGCTCATCGAGGACCTGGTGCCCAAGGTGGTGCCCATCGGCGTGCTGCAGAAGGTGCTGCAGCAGCTGCTGCTGGACGGCATCCACCTGCGCGACTTCCGCACCATCATCGAAACGCTGGCCGACCATATTGCCCTGTCGCAGGATATCGACGAGCTGACCAGCGCAGTGCGTACCGCGCTGTCACGCGCCATCGTGCAGCAGCTGTTCCCGGGCGAGCAGGAGCTGCCGCTGATGACGCTGGAGCCGCAGCTGGAAAACATCCTGCTGCAGGCGGTGAACAGCAAGGCCGGCGGCGGGCTGGAACCTGGCCTTGCCGAGAACCTGCTATCCAATGCGGCGCAGGAAACAGAAAATGTTGAAAATCAGGGTTACAATCCGGTACTGCTTACACCGCCTGGTTTACGACCACTTTTGGCACGCTTCTTGCGCCGGGCGCTGCCGCAGCTGAAGGTCATTTCTCATAATGAGATACCCGACAGTAAATCCATTCGTATAATTGCGGTGATTGGGGGGAGCAGAGGCTAAGGCATGGTCGTCAGAAAGTTCTACGGCAAAACAACACGCGACGCGCTGCGCCAGGTTCGGGAAGAACTTGGCGCTGATGCGTTGATCCTGTCCAATCGCCCGACACTGGGCGGTGGGGTAGAGATCATGGCGGTTGCCGATGCTGACGTTTCCGCGCTGGCCACCACCTTCACCCCGCCGGCGCAGCCCAAGCCGCCGCGCAATACCGTACCGCCGGCGGCGCAGGGTACTGCCGCGCCCGCCCAGCCCTCGCGCATACCGGCCGCCTCGCCACCCAAGCCTGCGGCCAACCCGTCTCCGGCGGTAAACCGCGCCTTGGCGCGCACCTATGCCATGCCGGTGGAACCGCTGGAAGAACCGCCGGCGGCGCCACCGCCACGCCCGGCCCCTGCCCCGGCTGCCGCGCCGGCTGCAGCGGCCCCGGTGGAGCAGGAGCTGCCGCAATCCTTCCTGCAGCACGTGCAGCAGAACACCAGCCGCCGGCCATCGACTCCGCCGCCCGCCGCCGCCCGCGGCAGCGGCGCCGAAACCGATGCCGAACGCGAGCAGATGTCGCAGGAACTCAAGCAGATCAGCGACGAAATCAAGCAGCTGCGCAGCCTGCTGCAAAGCCAGCTGGCCGGCTTTGCCTGGTCGGACATGGAGCAGCGCACCCCCAACCGCGCCGAACTGTTCCGCCACCTGCTCACCGCCGGCTTCAGCTCGGCGCTGATCCGCCAGCTCACCCAGAAGCTGCCGCCGCAGTACGACGGCGATGTGGCGCAGAAATGGGCGCGCTCGGCGCTGATCCACAACCTCAAGTGCATGGACCCGCAGCACGACCCCATCGAGGTCGGCGGCATCTTTGCGCTGATCGGCCCCACCGGCGTGGGCAAGACCACCACCGTGGCCAAGTTGGCCGCACGCGCCACCATGCGCCACGGTGCGCAGAACGTGGCGCTGATCACCACCGATACCTACCGTATCGGCGCCCAGGACCAGCTGCGCATCTACGGCAAGATCCTCGGCGTGCCGGTGTTCTCGGTGCAGAACGAAGGCGACCTGCAGCTCACGCTGGCCGATCTCACCCCGCGCAAGATCGTGCTGATCGACACCGTGGGCATGAGCCAGCGCGATGCGCGGGTGCAGACGCAGCTGGACATGTTCAGCCAGGCCGGCCGCCCGGTGCAGCGCCTGCTGCTGCTGGCGGCCAATGCCGACGGCCACACGCTGGAAGACGTGGTGCGCCATTACAAGGGCGACGGCCTGGCCGGCGCCATTGTGTCCAAGATCGACGAAGCGCTGGCGCTGGGCCCCAGCCTGGACGTGGTGATCCGCAACCGCCTGCGCCTGTTCTACGTCACCAACGGCCAGCGCGTGCCGGAAGACATCCACGCCGCACATGCCGAGCTGCTGATCGACCGTGCCCTGCGTGCCGCTCAGCAGCAATCGCCGTTCAACCCTTCCGGCGACGAACTGGGCCTCGTCAACGCCGCACAATCCGGCTGGCTGGGGTAACACATGGTTGACCAGGCATCCGGACTGCGCCAGGCCAGCGCCCACTACCACTACCCGCCCTCCTTCGCCTTCTTCGGTGGCGAAGGCAGCGGCGTGAGCAGCGTGGTGGGCGAGTTGGCCGCATCGCTGGCCATGAGCGGCCAGCGCCCGCTGCTGGTGGAACACCAGCCGGGCAACCACCAGGCGCGCCGCCTGGGGCTGCCCGCCAGCGCCAGCTTTGCCAGCCTGGCCATCAGCCTGGGCGGTGTCAGCGACCTGCTGGTAAACAATCGCTACGGCCTGAGCCTGATCAACCTGGTGGCCAGCAACGAGGAGCGCACCCGCATGTCGCCGCGGCTGTGGCGCCGGCTGGCCAGCGAATTCGCCGCGCTGGAAACCGACCACAGCGTACTGCTGATCGACCCGCCCGCGCTGGTGGATGACCCGGCACCGCTGTGCATTGCCGACAACCTGGTACTGGTACTGAGCCCGGACGCGGACAGTCTCACCCAGGGCTATGCCAGCCTGAAACGGCTGGCCGGCGACTACGCGCGCCGCCGCTTCAACGTACTGGTGAACCAGGCCCGCGACTTCAACGAAGCGCAGGCGGTGTTCACCCGCCTCAGCGCCGTGGCCGGCGACTACCTGTCGGTGGCGCTGCGCTGGGTGGGCTTCGTGCCAACCGACAATACCCTGCGCAAGAGCCAGACGCTGCGCCGCCCCACCGTGGAAGCATTCGGCGACAGCGAGGCGGCCCAGGCCTGCAGCCAGCTGGCGCAGATGCTGCCGCACTGGCACGCGCCGGACAGCCAGGCGCAGCGTGCGAGCTATCTGGAACAACTGCTGATGACCAGCAAATCACTTGCCGATTTGACAGGAAATTGACCATGGCAACCCATAACAAGATGCGTGCCTATGCGCAGGTTGCCGCCACCCGCGAGCAGATCGACATCGAACGCTACACCCCGCTGGTGAAGAAGCTCGCCAGCATGATGGTGGCGCGGCTGCCGGCCAACGTCGATATCAACGACCTGATCCAGGTCGGCATCATCGGCCTGATGGAAGCGGCCAAGCAGTTCGATGTCAGCCAGGGCGTGCTGTTCGAGACCTTTGCCAGCCAGCGCATCCGCGGCGCCATGCTGGACGAGCTGCGCCGCGAGGACTGGATGCCGCGCCAGACGCGACGCAACTCGCGTCAGATCGAGGACGCCATCCACAAGCTGGAGCAGCAACTGGGCCGCGCGCCGCTGGAAAGCGAAATCGCCGACTACATGGACCTGCCGCTGGAGCAGTACCAGGAAATGCTCGGCGAATGCCGCGGCATCAGCCTGGTGCATTTCGACGACAATGCCGATGACGAAGGCGGCAGCGCCAACCAGGTGGAAAACGTCGCCGACGACAACAGCCCGGAACCGGTCGACGTACTGGCCAGCGATGCCTTCCGCAGTGCGCTGGTGGAAGCCATCAAGCTGCTGCCGGAGCGCGATCAGCTGGTGATGAGCCTGTACTACGAGCAGGAATTGAATCTGAAAGAAATCGGCGCCGTACTCGGCGTCTCCGAATCGCGCGTGTGTCAGCTGCACAGCCAGGCCATTACCCGCCTGCGCAGCCGCCTGCGCGACTGGGTGTGATGCGGCCAACCTTTTGCGCCGCCAGTAAACGGAATCGTCAATCTTGGACAAGATCAGTTTTGTCGCCATCCTGGGGGGCCTGACCGCCATTCTGGCCGGTCAGGCGCTGGAAGGCGGAAACATCGCCTCGCTGGTACAGGTCACCGCCTTTCTCATCGTCATCGGCGGCACCGCCAGTGCGGTGATGCTGCAATCGACGCCGCGCCAGTTCGTTACCGGGCTGCAGATGCTGCGCTGGGTATTCATGCCGCCCGGCATCGAATACGACAAGCAGATCAAGGACATCGTCGGCTGGAGCAATACCGCGCGCCGCAACGGCCTGCTGGCGCTGGAAAGCAATCTGAACAGCCAGAAGGACCTGTTCACCCGCAAAGCGCTGCAGCTGCTGGTGGACGGCGCCGAGCCGCAACTGATCCGCGAAGTGCTGGAGCTGGAGCTGGAAAGCCACGAACACGCGCGCAAGCTGGCGGCCAAGGTGTGGGAATCCGCCGGCGGCTACTCGCCCACCATGGGCATTCTGGGTGCGGTACTGGGGCTGATCCACGTGATGGAGAACCTGTCCGACCCGTCCAAGCTGGGCAGCGGCATCGCGGTGGCCTTCGTTGCCACCGTGTACGGCGTGGGTGCGGCCAACCTGCTGTTCCTGCCGATCGCCAACAAGCTCAAGCACCTGATCACGCTGGAAAGCACCGCGCGCGAGCTGGTAATCGAGGGCATCGTCGCCATCGCCAACGGCGAGAACCCGCGGCAGATCGATGCGCGGCTGCGCGGCTTCCTGGCCATTACCGATTAAGCCATCACGCCAAACGACAACGCCCGCTGCATGCGGGCGTTATCGTTTGGGGTAGCCTGGAATGCCTGCTACGGCTGCTCGATCACCGTGGCGTTGTCACCGGGCTTGCGCAGGAAGGCGGCCAGCAGCTTGTAGATATCGTGGTCGAAGCGTGGCTTGCCCGCCGGCTGGCGGTCACCGCTGCGGCGCAGGCCCAGGTAGCACCAGCGCTCGAACAGATACTCCTCCCACTCGCCGCTCACCGGGTCGGTTTCGCGCACCGCCACCGCCCCGGCATACGGCCAGCTCTTCAGCTGCAGCCGCGACAGCGCGTGCAGCAGGCGGATATTGTGATCGCCGGGCTCTTCCTTGCCGACACAGGCACCCTTGCAACGGCCCTGCAGGTGCGCCTGGCAGGCGCCCTTGCGTGCGCCGCGCTTTTCCAGCTGCAGACAGGTCTGGCACAGACCATTGGCGGTGCATAGCTCGGTCAGCACCTTCTTGGCTTCCTTCTGGCTGCGGAACAGGCCGTACAGGCTGTCCAGTCGCGAGAAATCCACCTCGCGCGCCTGCACGATGCGCGGCAGCAGGAAACCGCTGCCGCCCTGTTGCAGCTGGATGGAGCACAGCTCCTGCTCCAGCCGGCCCCGCGGGTTGTGGATGGGCTTGAGTTCCTTGATCAGCTGCAGCTCCAGCAGCTGGGCGCCAAAGTCGCCCAGCGTTTCATGCCATTCCACCCGGCGAACCTGCGGCCCCAGCTGCAGCTCCTTGTGCTGGCGATGCTCGCCGGCAAAGTGCGCCAGCACGCGGTTGCGCAGATTGCTGCTTTTGCCCACGTACAGCGGCAGCTCGTTTTCGCCGTAGAACACATACACCCCCGGCACGTCCGGCAGATTGTCCATCACCTCCGGGTCCAGCCCCGGCGGTACCGCCGGCTGCGCCATCAGCTCGGCAGCCACGGTTTCCACCGTATCGCGGCCCAGCGTGGCCAGCGACTGCTGCAGAAACTGGTACAGCGCCTCGGCATCGGCCATGGCGCGGTGGCGGTCGGCCAGCTGAATGGCGTGGCGCTGGATGATGCTGTCCAGGTTGTGCTTGTAGTGCTGCGGGTAGAGCTTGCGCGACAGCTTGACGGTGCACAGCACCTCGCTGCGGAACTTGATGCCGACGCGCTTGAATTCGTTCTTCAGGAAGCCGTAGTCGAAGCGCACGTTGTGGGCGATGAACAGCCGGCCCTGCAGTTTTTCCAGCAGACCGTCGGCAATGGCGGCAAACGGCGGCGCATCGGCCACCATGGCATCGCTGATGCCGGTCATCTCCTCGATGAACGGCGGAATGCCCTGTCCCGGGTTGACCAGCATGTCGAAGCGTTCCACCTGCTCGCCGTCGATCAGGATCACGCCCACCTCGGTGATGCGGTCGCGGGTGATGTGGCCGCCGGTGGTTTCCAGGTCGACGATGGCGAGGGGACGATCAAACAGCATGCTGAACTCGATAAAAAGGAAAACCCGCCGGGCGGCGGGGCGTTGAGACTACCACGATTCGCCGCCGGCTTCACCCGCGCCGGGCGGCGGCGTTGCGGCGCAAAGCGGGCACAGCCGCGATCAGCCTTGCAGCGCCAGCCACACCCGGTACGCCACCCAGGCATCGTTGGCCGCATACAGCTGCTGCGACTCGCTAAGCTCACGCAGCGACCAGTTGGAGGTGGACACCTTCTTGGATTTGCGGAAGTACTGGCCGAACAGCTGCGCCACCGCCTGCACCGCACCGATGGTCAGCCGCTTGTCTTCGCACTGGAAGCGGTTGCCCAGGTCCAGCAGCGCCAGGTCGGTCACGCCGAAGCGGTTCTTCAGGTGCGCGCGGTCGGAGCTGAGGTCGAAGCCGGCCAGCGTCAGGCCGGGGCGCGCCAGCAAGGCGGCCAACACGGCCGGCATCGGCCCCTCGCCCAGCGGGAACAGCCAGGCATGATCGGCGCAAGCCAATTGCACCAGGTGCGGCCCGGTGGGCTGCTGCCCCTTGTGAAAGGTTGGCCGCGACTCGGTGTCGAAGCCCAGCACCGGCTCGGTGGCCAGGCGCTCGGCCGCGGCGGCCAGCGCCGCCTCGTCCTGCACCAGGGTGATCTGCGGCAGCGCCAGGCCGGCAAACAGCGGCAGCGCCTTGATTTCTTCGCGGGGGATATGGCGGGTGATCTTCATGGCCGACACGGTACCAAAAGCTGCCGGTCAGGAAAACCTCGGCGCGCCTGCGGCCAAGCTTATTCCGCCCCGCGCCTCAGGCCGGCCAGGTAATCGGCCACCTCCTGCTGCAGCCAGTCGGCAAAGATTTCCTGCTTGTAGCGCGAGCTTTCGCGCGGCGGCCACACCAGCCAGCACGGGTAGGGATACGGCGCCACGATGCCGGTAAGCTGCACCAGCCGGCCGGCCTCCAGGTCGCGCTGCACCAGGCTGCGCCGCTCCAGGGTGATGCCCTGCCCCTGGCGCACCATCTCCAGGATCAGGTTTGAATCGTTGATCCACAGCCAGGCCTCGCCAGGCTCCTCGATGCCGGCCAGCTGGCACCATGGCTGCCAGCTTTCCACCGAGCGGATCAGCGGCCCGGCCATCACCTGCTGCGGCGTCTGCGGCAGGCGGCCACCGTTGAACGCCGGCGCCGCCACCATCAACAATTCGTCGTCGAACAGCTTCTGCTGCTGCAGGCCCTCCCAGTCGCCCTGGCCGATGCGGATGCCCACATCCACCAGCCCCTGGCGCAGGTCGAGAATGTCCAGGCTGGCGCGGATGCTCACCCGGTAGCGCGGATACAGCGCCTGGAAGCGATGCAGCCGCGGCAGCAACCACTGCGAACCGAACGACGGCAGCACCGCCACCGCCAGATCGCCCTCGCGCGGCCGCGCCTGTACCAGCCGGGTGGCTTCGCTCAGTTCGGCCAGACCGGAACGGATCTGCAGCGCGTAGAAGCGCCCTTCTTCGGTAAGCCGCAGCCCGCGGCCTTCGCGCATGAACAGCGTCACACCCAGCTGCTCTTCCAGCAGGCGGATCTGCTGGCTGATGGCGGAGTGGGTCACGTGCAGTTCGCCGGCGGCGCGGGTAATGCCGCCCAGGCGGGCAACGGCCTCGAAACTGCGCAGCGCGGTGAGGGGTGGCAGAGCTTTCATGTAAGAAAAACTAACACGTCTCGGCAGAAATCATCAATTTTTCTTTGTGTTTCACCGGCTTATAGTAGCAACACTACTTGGAGGGAAACACTATGGAACACGTACTGCATCTTACCCTGCAACGGCAGGAACTGTTGGTGCTGCAACTGGTGCGCCCCGGCCAGGTCCGCGCGCTGAGCGGTGCGCACTGGCTGACCATCAACGGCGAGGACATCTGCCTGCGTGCCGGCGAGCAGGCGCAGCTGCCGGTCGGTAAACTGCTGCTGGAGGGTGACGGCCGCCTCGACCTGCAAGGCCTGAGCGCCCCTACGCCACAAGGTGGCGCCCTGCAACTGGGCTTTATTTCGGTACGCAACGAGCAAAGGGAGGTGTCATGCAACTGATAGGCATGCTGGATTCACCCTATGTCAGAAGGGTGGCGATTTCGCTGCAACTGCTGGAGCTGCCCTGGCAGCATCTGCCGCTGTCGGTGTTCCGCAACATGCCGGAATTCCGCCAGATCAACCCGGTGATCAAGGTGCCCACCCTGGTGTGCGACGACGGCGAGCTGCTGATGGATTCCAGCCTGATCCTCGACTACCTGGAGCGGCTGGTGCCGGCCGAACGCCGGCTGCTGCCGGAGGCATTGCCGGCCCGCCAGCATGCGCTGCACGGCGTGGGCCTGGCGCTGGCGGCGATGGAGAAGGCGGTGCAGGCCTACTACGAGTGCAATCTGCGGCCAGCCGAAGCACGCCATGCGCCGTGGCTGGAGCGGGTGGCGGAGCAGCTGAACGGCGCCTGCACGCTGATGGAAAACCATCTGCAGCGCCATGCGCCGCAAGTCGACAAGCTGGATCAGGCCACGCTCAGCATCGCCGTGGCCTGGCGCTTCATCGCCGAACGCGCGGCGGAACACGTAGCGGCCGATGCCTACCCGGCACTGCGCGCCTGGAGCCGGCAGGCGGAAGCGCACCCGGCCTTCCTCGCCTTCCCGTTCGACTGAAACGGCATGCGGCCAACCCAGGGGTTGGCCGCAAAGCAAAACCGCCAGTCCCTGCGGGACGGGCGGTTTTTCATACTAATAACGCTGCAGGGCGATCCGCCAACACCTTGGCCGCAAGCTGGCAGCACATCCCGGCGGAACGCCCCTGCGGGGCTTCCGCCCTACGGTTTGCTCTCCCTCTGCTCTTGCTCCAGCGCCAGCAACAGGCTCAGCCGCTGTTCGCGCGCCACCTGCTGCCAGGGCTGATCGCACAGTGCGCCCTGCAGCGCCCAGAGCAGGTTGAGCGAGGCGCCCGGCCACACCGCCTTCACCCGCAGCCAGGCAGCCACCGCGCCCAGCGCTGCCAGCTGCGCTCTATCCTCGATGCCGGCAGCAGCCAGCATCTGCCGCGATTTCGGCCCCAGATTGCGCCACTCGTCCGCCATGGCATCCTCCACAAGGAAAAACCGCCGCGCCCGGTGGGCAGCGACGGTTCGGGCATTGCCGATTCAGCCGTAGGGCGGATGCCCGCCAGGGCGATCCGCCATCAACCGCAGGCTCAGGCCGACAGTTCCAGCATCAGCTTGTTGATGCGCTTCACGAATGCCGCCGGGTCTTCCAGCTTGCCGCCTTCGGCCAGTAGCGCCTGGTCGTACAGCACATGGGCCAGGTCTTCGCGGCGGCCGTCATCGCTTTCCGCGGCCAGACGCTTCACCAGCACGTGTTCCGGGTTGATCTCCAGCGTCGGCTTGGCGCCTTCCGGCACCGGCTGGCCGGCGGCCTTCAGCATGCGCTCCAGGTGGGCGCTCATATCGTGCTCGCCCACCACCAGGCAGGCGGGGCTGTCGGTGAGGCGGGCGGTGGCGCGCACTTCCTGCACGCGTTGGCCCAGCGCCTTCTGCACCAGTTCCACCAGTGGCTTGGCGGCTTCTTCCACCTGCTTCTGCGCGGCCTTGTCGGCTTCGTCTTCCAGCGCGCCCAGATCCAGCGCGCCCTTGGCTACCGACTGCAGTTTCTTGCCGTCGAACTCGGTGAGCGACCCGCTTACCCACTCGTCCACGCGGTCGGTGAGCAGCAGTACTTCCACGCCCTTCTTCTTGAACACTTCCAGGTGCGGGCTGTTGCGCGCGGCGGACAGACTGTCGGCGGTGATGAAGTAGAGCTTGTCCTGACCTTCCTTCATGCGGCCAACGTAGTCACCCAGCGATACCGCCGGCACGTCGCCTTCGGAAGCGGTGGACACGAAGCGCAGCAGCTTGGCGATGCGCTCCTTGTTGGCGAAGTCCTCGCCCACGCCCTCTTTCAGCACCTGGCCGAATTCCTGCCAGAAGCTGGCGTATTTGTCCTGATCGTTGGCCGCAAGGTCTTCCAACAGGCCCAGCACCTTCTTCACGCAGCCGGCGCGGATGGCGTCGATGTCCTTGGATTCCTGCAGGATCTCGCGCGAGACGTTCAGCGGCAGGTCGTTGCTGTCGATCACGCCGCGCACGAAGCGCAGGTACTGCGGCATCAGCTTGTTGCTGTCTTCCATGATGAACACGCGGCGCACATACAGCTTCACGCCCTGCTTGCGGTCGCGGTCCCACATGTCGAACGGGGCGCGCGACGGGATGTACAGCAGCTCGGTGTACTCCTGGCGGCCTTCCACGCGGGCATGGCTCCACGCCAGCGGGTCGCTGAAGTCATGCGCCACGTGCTTGTAGAACTCCCGGTACTGCTCTTCGCTGATGTCGTTCTTGCTGCGGGTCCACAGCGCGGAGGCCTCGTTCACTACTTCCACGTCGTCGCTGACGATCACTTCGCCGTTCTCGCCGTAGCCGTTGCCCTTCTTCATCTCGATGGGGATGGAGATATGGTCGGAATAGGTGCGCACGATGCGCTTGAGCGACCAGTCGTTCAGCAGCTCGTCCTGGCCTTCCTTCAGGTGCAGCACGATCTCGGTGCCGCGGCCGGGCTTGTCCAGCTGCTCCAGGGTGAATTCGCCCTCGCCCTGCGATTCCCAGCGCACGCCGTCGCCTGTCGGGCTGCCGGCGCGGCGGGTGGTGAGCGTTACCTTGTCTGCGACGATGAAGGCGGAATAGAAGCCCACGCCGAACTGGCCGATCAGGTTGGCGTCCTTGCGTTCGTCGCCGGACAGCTGCTCGAAGAAGGCCTTGGTGCCGGATTTGGCGATGGTGCCGATATTGGCGATCACCTCGTCGCGGTTCATGCCGATGCCGTTGTCGGCGATGGTGATGGTGCGGGCGTCCTTGTCGAAGCTGATGCGGATTTTCAGCTCCGGGTCGTTCTCGAACAGGGCAGCGTTGTTCAGCCCTTCGAAGCGCAGCTTGTCGGCCGCGTCGCTGGCGTTGGACACCAGCTCACGCAGGAAGATCTCCTTGTTGGAATACAGGGAGTGGATCATCAGTTGCAGCAGCTGTTTGACTTCGGTCTGAAAACCCAGGGTTTCTTTTGCGCTCATGGTAACGGTGTGCTTAGGTTGAACAGGATGAGCCAAAAATAGGGTCGTCCGCGGTGATTTCAATACCCGTGCTGCGGCGCAGCTTGCGCGGGACGGGGCAAAAGTTCACCATGGTTAATACTTCAATACAAAACCATAAGCCTGCTAGCGGTTCTCCCCGCCAAGCGACAACCGGGATGGCCCGATGCGTAGCATCAAGACAAGACTGATTATCTGGATTGTGCTGGTACTGCTGCTGACGCTGGGCATTACCGGCTACGTGTCCTATAGCAGCACGCTGGGCAGCGAGGAACGCGATTTCGCGGCGCAGAAGGAAGGGCTGAAGCAGCGGCTGGCGCTGTCGCTGCCGCATGGCGTGTGGCAGCTGGATGACGAGTTCATCCGCCTGACGCTGGACGCCGAGCTGAAATCGCCCATCGTGGTGGCCATGCGGGTGGAAGGCGATGCCGGCCTCTACCTGGGCCGCCAGCGCAATGCCGGCGGCGGGCTGGTGAACCTGCCGCGCGGCGAGCAGCCTGCCAGCGACGAAACCCTGAGCCTGCCGGTGATCTACCAGCAGCGCGACAACCTGGGCACCGTCAAGGTGTACCTGTCCCGCGAGCGCATCAAGCAGCGCCTGGAGCGCGAAGTGCTGCGCCAGGGGGGGCAGGCGCTGGTGATCTCGGTGGTGCTGTCGGTAATCCTGATCCTGCTGCTGCGCGGCTATGTGTTCGCCCCCATCCACCAGCTGCAGCGCGCCTTGCAGCGTGCCGCCGAGTTGCAGGGCCGCGATACGCCGCAGCTGCCCGAGGCGCGCTACAGCGAGTTTTCCGAGCTGGTGCACCGGGTCAACGCCATTGTGTACAAGATCAGCAGCGAGCTGGGGCTGCGCCGCCAGGCGGAAACCACCGCGCTGGAACAGAAGGAACGCGCCGAACTGGCCTACCGCCAGCTGCTGGACACCCAGGACACGCTGATCAAGGTGGAAAAGCTGGCCTCGCTGGGCTCGCTGGTGGCCGGCGTGGCGCATGAGATCAACACTCCGGTGGGCATCACTCTCACTGCCGCCTCGCACCTGGCGCTCAGCACCGGGCAGGTACGCGAGCTGTTCAGCAGCGGGCAGATCAGGAAAAGCGATCTGCATGACTACCTGCAGGACGCGCAGGAATCCAGCAGCCTGATCCTGAACAATGCCGAACGTGCGGCCAACCTTATCCACAGCTTCAAGCAGGTGGCGGTGGACCAGACCAGCGAAGCGCGCCGCGAATTCGAGCTGGGCGACTACCTGGGCGAAATCATCACCAGCCTGCGCCCCAAGCTGCGCCGCAGCCAGGTTCAGGTGGAGATAGACTGCCCGGACGCGCTGCAGATGGACAGTTACCCGGGCGCGCTGTCGCAGGTGGTCACCAATCTGGTGATGAATGCCCTGACGCATGCCTATGATGAAGATGCGGAGGGCACAATTCGCTTGCAGGCGCGCTTGCTCGCCGACCAGAGGGTAAGCCTGCAGGTATGTGATGACGGCAAGGGCATTCCGCCGGAAAACATGAAGCACATCTTCGAGCCGTTCTTCACCACCCGGCGCGCCAGCGGCGGCAGCGGGCTGGGCTTGCACATCGTGTTCAACATCGTGTTCAAGCGTCTGGGTGGTGTCATCAATGTGGACAGTACGCTGGGAAAGGGGACGTGTTTCACCCTGCTACTGCCCTGTAATGCCCCGCAAGCCAAGCATGAGGAGCAAGTGGTATGAGCAGCATGGAAAACAATAACGACGACTGGCTGCTGGATGACGATGCCGAGCAGCAGGCGCGGCCTGCCAACGCGCGCAAGCCATGGAAGATCCTGATCATCGACGATGAAAAGGATGTGCACAGCGCCACGCGGCTGGCCATCAAGGACCTGATCTACAAGGAGCGGCCGCTGGAGTTGCTGAGCGCCTACAGCGCACGCGAAGGCTTCGACATGCTGCGCCGCTACGACGACGTGGCGCTGATCCTGCTCGACGTAGTGATGGAAACCGACAACGCCGGCCTGGACCTGGTGCACCGCATCCGCGACGAGCTGGGCAACCGCCTGGCGCGCATCGTGCTGCGTACCGGCCAGCCAGGCCAGGCGCCGGAGCAGGAAGTCATCCTCGGCTACGACATCAACGACTACAAGACCAAGACCGAACTCACGGTGCAGAAGCTGTTCACCACCGTGATTGCCTCGCTGCGCGCCTACGAAAACCTGGTGGCCATCGAAAAGAACCGCCAGGGCCTGTCCAAGATCCTGGAAGGCGCCGCCGACCTTTACCAGCTGCGCTCGCTGCGCGAATTCGCCTCCGGCGTGCTCAAGCAGATCAGCGCCATCCTCGACATCGGCACCGACGGCGTGCTGTGCATGGAAAACACCCACTTTGGCAACGACCAGGCCAGCCGCCCGGCGCTGGAGATCCTGGCCGCCACCGGTGCCTTCGAGCCGCTGCTGGGGCGCACCACCAACGATATGCAGTCCAGCTTCCCGGAGCTGCACGCCGCCATCATGGAAACACTGCGCAACAAGCAGAGCCTGTACCGCCACCCGGTGGACGTGCTGTACATCGCCTCGCAGAACGGCCGCGAATTCGTGGTGCACTTCTCGCCGCAGTGGCCGCTGGAAGACGTGGAGCGCGACCTGCTGGAAGTGTTCTGCCAGCGTATTTCCTCCGCCTACGACAACCTGTACCTGTATACCCAGCTGGTGAAATCGCAGGAAGCCACCGTGGTGGCGCTGGCCGACCTGGCGGAATTCCGCGACACCGATACCGGCGAACACGTGCTGCGCGTGCAGCAGCTGAGCGATGCCATTGCCGGCGAGATGCAGCAGGCCGGCGACTACCCGGCGGACCTCTCCCCCGCCTTCATGGACATGATAGGCATGGCCAGCATCCTGCACGACGTGGGCAAGGTGGGCACGCCGGACCACATCCTGTTCAAGCCCGGCCGGCTGGACCCGGACGAGCGCATCATCATGGAGCAGCACGCCAGCATCGGCGCCAACATCCTGCGCAAGGCCAGCGCCATGGTGGAAGGCGTCAGCTACCTGTCGGTGGGCTCGGAGATCGCCGGCGGCCACCACGAGTACTTCGACGGCAGCGGCTACCCGAACAAGCTCACCGGGCAGGAGATTCCGCTGTCGGCACGCATCGTGGCAGTAGTGGACGTGTTCGATGCGCTACTGCACAAACGGCCGTACAAGCAGCCATGGCCGCTGCAGGAGGTCATGGACTACATTGCCGGCCGCGCCGGCAGCCAGTTCGACCCCAAGGTGGTGGCCGCGCTGCAGCGGCTGGTGAGCGGCGGCAAGCTGCCGCCCATGCTGCTGGGGCCGATCCATCGCGGCGAGCAGCCGGCATCATGAAAAAAGGGCGGGATATCCCGCCCTCCTTCTTGCCATACGCATGCGGCCAACCTTCACCCCGTAAAGAAAATGCCGTTCACCGAAGTGAACGGCATTACCGGGTTCGCGGCCCTTTACAGCTACGCCGGCATCAGGCGCCCAGCGCGGCAAACACCTGGTCGCGCACGGTTTCCACGGCCTGTACGCCGTTTACCTTCACGTACTTCGGCGCCTTGCTGTCGCCGGAAGCGGCCATCTGCGAGTAGAAGCCCACCAGTACCTCGGTCTGCTCGTGGTACACGTCCAGGCGCTTCTTCACGGTCTCGGCCTTGTCGTCGTCGCGCTGTACCAGCGGCTCGCCGGTCACGTCGTCCACGCCTTCCGCCTTCGGCGGATTGTATTTCACGTGGTAGGTACGGCCGGAAGCCACGTGCACACGGCGGCCGGACATGCGGTCGATGATGGTTTCGTCCGCTACGTCGATTTCCACCACGTAGTCGATGTCCACGCCGGCCTGCTTCATCGCCTCGGCCTGCGGAATGGTGCGCGGGAAGCCGTCGAACAGGAAGCCGTTGGCACAGTCGGCCTCGGCGATACGCTCTTTCACCAGACCGATGATGATGTCGTCGCGCACCAGGCCGCCGGCATCCATGATCGCCTTGGCTTCCAGGCCCAGCGGGGTGCCGGCTTTCACCGCAGCACGCAGCATGTCGCCGGTGGAAATCTGCGGAATGCCGAATTTTTCCTTGATGTAGTTGGCCTGGGTGCCTTTACCTGCGCCCGGAGCGCCCAACAGAATCAGCTTCATCGTTTACTCCCAATCAGTAGTTGTTGTGTTATCGGGTGGATCCAGCCACCACGGCGCGCACCCGTTCCAGGTCTTCCGGGGTGTCCACGCCGGCAGCGGGCGCATCGGCAACGCATTCCACGGCAATGGCATGGCCATGCCACAGCATGCGCAGCTGTTCCAGCGCCTCGAACTGCTCCAGGGGGGCGGGTGCCAGCTGGCTGTAGGTATGCAGCAGGCTGGCGCGGTAGGCGTACATGCCGATGTGGCGATATACCGGCAGACCGGCCGGCAACGATTCTCTGCTGGTGGCAAAGGCATCGCGCGCAAAGGGGATGGGCGCACGGCTGAAGTACAGCGCGTGCCCCTGTTTGTTCAGCACCACCTTGACCACGTTCGGGTTGAACATGTCGGCGGCACTGTGGATATCGTGTGCCAGGGTAGCCATCGGCGCGCTGCTCTCGCCCAGCAGTGCTGCCAGGCGGTCGATCAGCGCCGGTTCGATCAGCGGCTCGTCGCCCTGCACATTCACCACCACGGCATCGTCCGGCAGCGCCAGCAGGCTGGCTACCTCGGCCAGACGGTCGGTGCCGCTGGGGTGGTCGGCGCGGGTCAGCACTGCTTCCACGCCATATTGTTCGCATGCAGCCAGGATGCGCGGGTGGTCGGTTGCCACCACCACACGGTTGGCCGCAGACAGGCGCGCGCGTTCAGCCACGCGCACCACCATCGGCTTGCCGCCGATGTCGGCCAGCGGTTTTTCCGGCAGGCGGCTGGAAGACAGCCGCGCCGGAATCACCACCAGGAAGCCGCTCATTGCACCTCTTCCTCGGGCGCCAGTTCGCGCGCTTCGCTCTCCAGCATCATCGGGATGCCGTCGCGCACCGGGAAGGCCAGACGGTCACCCTTGCAGATCAGTTCCTGCTTTGCCTTGTCCTGCACCAGGGGGCCCTTGCACAGCGGGCAAACCAGAATCTCGAGAAATTTAGCGTCCATGGAGTTCTTTCAATCGGGACAAAATCCAGCCGGCCAAATCGGGCTCCAGCTGTGCCGTTACCGGCAGGAACCATAGTCTAGCATGATTGACGCACTGCAACTTCACCGCGTCCTTACTGGTAACAATCACTGCATCTGCATCGTCCGGAATGTCCGTCGCTACAAAGTCGTGGTGGTCCGGCAGTGCGATAGTGCGCTGCAACACCAGCCCCATGCCGCGCAGGGTGGCAAAGAAGCGTTCCGGGTTGCCGATACCGGCCATGGCCACCACTTTCTGGCCGGCAAAATCGGTAGCCAGCCGTGGCGACAGGCTGCCGGCCAGGTGCTGGAACGTACCGGGCAGCAGGCGCTGGCGGAACAATGGCAGCCGCGGCGGCCAGTCTATTGCCGTACGCTGCTCGCCGTTGACCACCACGGCATCCACGCTGGCCAGCCGCGATGCCGGCTCGCGCAGCGGGCCGGCCGGCAGCAGGTGGCCGTTACCCAGGCCACGCTCGCCGTCGATCACCACGATCTCCAGTGTGCGGCGCATGGCGTAATGTTGCAGCCCGTCGTCGCTGAGCAGCAATTCGACTTCCGGATGATGCGCCAGCAGCAATTGCCCGGCCGCCACGCGGTCACGGCCCACCACCACCGGCGCGCCGGCGGCGGCCAGCAGCAGCGGCTCGTCGCCCACCAGGCTGGCCGGGGTGTTGCGGCCAACCTCGGTTGGCTCGCGGTGGCTGCCGCCATAACCGCGGCTGATCACCCCCACCTTCACGCCGCGGGCGGCAAAGGCCTGCAGCAGCGCCAGCGTCAGCGGCGTCTTGCCTACCCCGCCCACGTTGATATTGCCGATCACCACCACCGGCACCGGCAGGCGCCGGCTGGATTTCAGCCCGTAGCGGAACAGCGCGCGCCGCAGCGCGGCCACTAGAGCAAACAGCCCTTCGGGCAAGGCCAGAAGGGCTGTCATCCACCAGCGGGGCTGGTACCAGTGTCGTTCCAGCCGGTTCACTTCGGCCCCATCTGGGTGGCGAAGGTCAGCTGCGACAGGCCGGCAAAACGCGCCGCCTCCATCACCGTCACCACCGACTGGTGGGTGGATTCGGCATCGGCGCTGATGATCACCACCGGTTGGGTCTTGCCGGCTGCCTGCGACTTGAGCAGTTCGGTCAGCGCCGTCACATTGGGCGCCGCCGGCGCCTGGCCGTTGACGCGGTAATCGCCGTGACGGCTGACTTCCACCCGCAGCGGGCTGTTCTTCTGATCGTCGGCCTTGCCTTCCGCCTGCGGCAGATTCACCTGCAGCTCGGAGTAGTGCGAGTAGGTGGTGGTGACCATCAGGAAGATCAGGATCACCAGCAGCAGGTCGATCAACGGAATGAAGTTGATCTCCGGCTCCTCACGCTGGCCGTGGCGTCGAAAATTCATGCTCAGTCTCCGCGGCGCTCGCCATGAATGGCTTCCACCAGACGTACGGCCTGCGCTTCCATTTCCACCAGGAAGTCGTCAACGCGGGCGCGGAAATGGCGATAGAAGATCATGCTGGGAATCGCCACCACCAGGCCCAGCGCGGTGTTGTACAGCGCGGTGGAGATGCCGTGCGCCAGCGCGCGCGGGTCGGAACCGGCCGGCGACTGCGAGCCGAAGATGTCGATCATGCCGATTACCGTGCCCAGCAGGCCCAGCAGCGGCGCCATGGCGGCGATGGTGCCCAGGGTGTTGAGGTAGCGGCCCAGCTCATGCGCCACCACACGGCCCTCGTCTTCGATGGCTTCCTTCATCACGTCGCGCGAGCTGCCCACCTGGCGCAGGCCGGCGGCGAACAGGCGACCCAGCGGCGAATGGCGCTGCAGTTCGTTCACCACTTCGCGGCTGGCGCCGGCACGGCGGTATTCCTGCAGCGTCTGCGCCAGCAGGCCTTTGGGCACCACCAGCGGTGTGCGCAGGCTGTAAAAACGCTCCAGGGTAATGGTAAGAGAAATGACCGAGGCGATGATGATGGCCCAGATCGGCCAGCCGGCGGCTTCAATAATGGACAACACGATGGGGATTCTCCCGTGATTGGGCAAGCGCTAAACTTTATCGGGTAGGCTGCATTGGCGCAACACGAGTGCAGCGGCTTCATGCATCGCGAATGCAATTTAAGTTCCCGGGCTAAGTACCGATTTTTGCAGGGCTTTTGCTCTTCATCCACAAAAGCTGTGGATAACTCTGTGGATGAACGGCATTCCACCGCAGCGGAGCCAGCATCTATGCGCCTGGCGCTGGAATGCCCACAAAATACACCAGCAAAGTAAACCATTGATTTTATTGGTTTTTGCTTTTTTAAATGCATCTATTGCATGGCATGCACAAACAACAATCGCTTGTGCGCCTTCCGAATAACCCGCTGTGGATGACTTGACAAGCATGTTTTTCCCCGCCAACCAAAACGATGTCATCTCCGTCGCCACCCTCAACCGCATGGCGCGCGACCTGCTGGAGTCCGGCCTGCCACCGATGTGGATAGGCGGCGAGATTTCCAACCTTACCCTGGCGGCATCCGGCCACGGCTACTTTTCGCTGAAAGACAGCAATGCGCAGATCCGTTGCGTGATGTTCCGTAACAAGCTGTCGCAGCTGGATTTTCGCCTGGCGGAAGGCATGCAGGTGGAACTGCGCGGTACCGTTACCCTGTACGAGGCGCGCGGCGACTACCAGATCAACGTCGACACCCTGCGCGCTGCCGGCCTGGGCCGGTTGTACGAGGCGTTTGCCCGCCTGAAGGCCAAGCTGGAGGCCGAAGGATTGTTCGACAATCGGCACAAGCAGCCGCTGCCCGCCAGCCCGCGCCGGGTGGGCATCGTCACCTCCCCCGCCGCCGCCGCGCTGCGCGACGTGGTGACCACCCTGCGCCGGCGCATGCCCGGCATCGAGGTGATTCTCTACCCCACCCAGGTACAGGGCAGCACCGCGCCGGCACAGATCGTGGCCGCCATCCATGCGGCCAACCGTCGCGCCGAGGTGGACGTGCTGATCGTCTGCCGCGGTGGCGGCAGCATCGAGGACCTGTGGGCGTTCAACGATGAAGCGGTGGCGCGCGCCATCTTCGCCAGCAAGCTGCCGGTGGTCAGCGGTGTCGGCCACGAAACCGACTTCACCATCGCCGATTTCGTTGCCGACCGCCGCGCCCCCACCCCCACCGCCGCCGCCGAGCTGGTCTCGCCCAGCCGCGAGGCACTGCAACAGGGGCTGGACCTCACCCGCCGCCAGCTGGAACGCGCGCTGTCGCGCCTGCTCACCGACAAGAGCCAGCAGCTGGACTTCCTTGGCCGCCGCCTGCAACACCCCGGTGAAAAACTGCGCCAACAGCAGCAGCTGCTGGAACGCCACGGCCTGCAATTGCGCCAGCGGCTGCAGGACATGCTGCGCCAGCGCCAATGGCGGCTGGACAGCCTGCGCTACCGCCTGGCGCAGGGCAAGCCGGCCTTGCCGGGCCTGCAGCATCGCCTGCAACAGGGCCAGCAGCGCCTGCACGCTGCGGTGCACCGCCAGCTGGGGCAGCAACAGCTGGCGCTGGGCAAACTGGAAGCCACCCTGCTGGCCATGAACCCGGAAGCAGTACTGGCACGCGGCTACGCCATCGTGCAGAACGAAGCCGGCCAAGTCATCCACTCGCCGGCACAGCTGCACGACGGCGAAGCCATCCAGCTGCAACTGGCAGAAGGCCGCGCCCACGCCCGGGTGGAACAGGAACGCGGCACGCAGAGCCAGCTGCCGTTCTGAACGCTCAGGGCCGCAGCGTCACCACCTCCCGCACCGCCTGCACGGTAGCCAGCAGCTCCTGCTGCAACCAGGTGCGCAGCCGGCTGATACCGGCTTCCTGCTCCCGCCCGGCGGCAGTCAGCAGCACGTAGTCGGAGCCATCGGCGATGCCGCCCTGCGGCGCCAGCAGCCGCCCGGCCAGCAGGGCGTCCGCCGCCATGTACAGCGATGCCTGGGCGTAGCCCACGCCGGCCTGCGCGGCCTGCAGGCTGAGATAGAAATGCTCGAACGACTGCTGGCTGGCATAGGGCGGCAGCGGCATGCCCAGCTGCTGCCAGCTGACCCAGGCCTGCGGCCGGCTGCGGCTGTGCAGCAGGGCCGCCGATGCGGCCAACGATGGCGCCTGCACCGCCAGCATGTACTCCGCCGCCAGGGTCTCGGCATGGCAGTCGCGGCCCCAGGCAAAGTCATTGCGCCGCAACGCCGCATCCACGCCCCCCCGCCACAGATCCACCGGCCCGCCTGCCGCCAGCAGATGCAGCGGCAGATCCGGCGCCAGCTGCTGCCAGCGCGGCAGGCGCGGAATCAGCCAGTACATCGCCAGCGTGGGTTCGCAGGACAACACCAGCGGGCGCACTGCCGGCTGCGCCCTGACCGCATCCACCGCCTCGGCCAGCGTCTGCAGCGCCTGACTGCAGCCACCCAGCAGCAACTGCCCGGCCTGGGTGAGAAACACCGCGCGGTTGCGCCGCTCGAACAGGGCCACGCCCAGGCTGTCCTCCAGCTGCCGTACCTGGCGGCTGACCGCGCCATGCGTCACGCACAACTCGTCCGCCGCCCGGGCAAAGCTCTGCCAGCGCGCCGCCGCCTCGAACACCCGCAGCGCATTCAGGCTGGGCAGGCCACGCAGATTACGTGAGTTTTCCTCAAGCATCCGGCTACACCATCATCGTTATTCATCTGCAGATACATTGCCGAAAATGGCGATCAGTCACAAGTCATAGCTGCTGTTGCAGCCGTGATGCGTGATTCCTGATCAACCATGGATACGAGAGCGCACCATGCTGGAACTCATTGCCGTTGCCACCATCACCCTGCTTGCCGTCATCAGCCCCGGCGCCGATTTCGCCATGGTCAGCCGGTTCAGCCTGCTGCACGGCCGCCGCGCCGGCCTGTTGGCCGCATGCGGCATCGCCCTGGGCGTGCTGTTGCATGTGAGCTATACCCTGCTGGGCCTCGGCCTGCTGCTGGCCGCCTCGCCGCTATGGCTGGGCGCACTGAAATGGCTGGGCGCGGGCTACCTGATCCATATCGGTATCGGCACCTTTCGCAGCCCGCCGATCAGCGATGCCGCCCAGGCAGCGCAGACGGCCCCCGGCAGCTGGCAGGCGCTGCGCAGCGGCCTGCTGTGCAACGCGCTCAACCCCAAGACCACACTGTTCGTGGTGAGCACCTTCAGCCAGGTGGTCAGCAGCCATACCCCGCTGTGGCAGCAGCTGGGCTATGGCCTGTTCATGTCGCTGGCTCACCTGCTGTGGTTTGCCGTGGTGGCGGTCGGCCTGTCCAGCCAGGCGGTGCGCAGCCGGCTGCTGCAGCGCCAGCGCACGCTCAACCGCGGCATTGGCAGCGTTCTGGCCATGCTGGGCTTGCTGCTGGCAGCCAGCAACCTGGCCTGAAGTGCCGCTTGACGCCGACTGGCAATTTATCGACGATAGGCAAATTCAAACAAACGTTTAACCACTACCATGCACCATCGCCTCGCCAAATTCGTCTTCAATCTGTGGCCGCCGTTCCTGGGCGCCGGCATTCGGGTTGGCCGCATCGCGCCGGACTGGCGCCAGGTGGATGTACGCCTGCGTCTGGGGCTGACCAACCGCAACTACGTGGGCGTGCATTACGGCGGCAGCCTGTATTCGATGACCGACCCCTTCTTCATGCTGATGACACTGAAGAACCTGGGCCGCGACTACATCGTGTGGGACAAGGCCGGCAGCATCGACTACATCAAGCCGGGGCGCGGCACGGTAAGCGCCCGCTTCCGGCTGGATGAGGCCTGGCTGCAGGCGGCCCGCGCCGCCACCGCCGACGGCAGCAAGCACCTGCCGCAGCTCACGGTGGATATCACCGACCGGCAGGGCGAGCTGGTGGCGCGGGTACACAAGACACTGTACATCCGCCGCAAACAGCCACACTGAGCGCACGTAGCGGGCGGGTTACCAACACCCGCCGCCTGCCGCACCTGACAGCTTCGGCGCGATCCAATACCATCGCCAAAGCAGTCCCGGTACTCGCCCAGCGGCGGCGCAGCCTGTACTATTCCGTTCTTGCACCCTGGTGGGAGGCAGCCTGCGACTGCGCCCACCCCTGACATTGCACGCACGGAAAACACATGAGTACGGTAACGCCGGTTCTTCTGCTGATTCTTGACGGTTTCGGCCACCGCCTGGAAGGCGACGACAACGCCATCCTGGCGGCCAACACCCCCAATATCGACAACCTGAAATCCCGCTACGCCTACGGTGTGATCGACGCCTCCGAAGGCTCGGTCGGCCTGCCCTCGGGCCAGTTCGGCAACTCCGAGGTGGGGCACCTGAATATCGGTGCCGGCCGCGTGGTGCAGCAGGACATCAGCCGCATCGACTGCGACATCGAAAACGGCAGCTTCGGCAGCAACCCGGTACTGGCCGGCGCCATTGCCACCGCCCGCACCCAGGGCAGCACCCTGCACATCATGGGCCTGATGTCCGATGGCGGCGTGCACAGCCACGAAAACCACATTTTTGCGCTGATCCGCGCCGCCGAAGCCGCCGGGGTTGGCCGCATCGCCATCCACGCCTTCCTGGACGGCCGCGACACCCCGCCGCGCAGCGCCGAGACCTATCTGCAGCGCCTGGACGACGTGCTGGCCGCCTGCCCGCACGCCCGCGTGGCCACCGTCTGCGGCCGCTACTGGGCGATGGACCGCGACAAGCGCTGGGAGCGCATGGCTCCGGCCTGCAACGCCATCGTCGAAGGCGTGGGCGAATACAGCGCCGCCAGCCCGCTGGCAGCACTTGCTGCCGCCTACGAGCGCGGTGAGAACGACGAATTCGTCAAGGCCACGGTGATTGGCGAGCCGCTGCCGATGCAGGACGGCGACGTGGTGGTGTTCATGAACTTCCGCGCCGACCGCGCGCGCCAGCTCACCAGCGCGCTGACCGACCCGGCCTTCGACGGCTTCGCGCTGCGCCAGCCGAAGTTTGCACAGTACGTGACGCTGACCAGCTACGGCGAAGCCTACAAGAACCCGGTGGCCTACGCGCCGCAGAAGATCAGCAACGGCCTGGGCGAGTACCTGTCCCAACTTGGCCTGAAGCAGCTGCGCATCGCCGAAACCGAGAAATACCCGCACGTCACCTACTTCTTCAACGGTGGCGAAGAGCAGGTCTACCCGGGCGAAGACCGCATCCTGGTAGCCTCGCCCAAGGTTGCCACCTACGACCTGCAGCCGGAGATGAGCGCGCCGGAAGTCACCGACAAGATCGTGGCCGCCATCGGCAGCAAGCAGTACGCCGCCATCATCTGCAACTACGCCAACTGCGACATGGTGGGCCACACCGGCGTGTTCGATGCCGCGGTGAAGGCGGTGGAAACGCTGGATAGCTGCGTACAGCGCTGCGTGGACGCCATGCTGGCCATCGGCGGCGAAGTGCTGATCACCGCCGACCACGGCAACTGCGAGCAGATGCACGACGAAGTCCATCACCAGGCGCACACCCAGCACACGCTGGAAAAAGTGCCGTTCCTGTACGTTGGCCGCAAGGCCGCCGTGGAACAGGGTGGCGCGCTGCGCGACATCTCCCCCAGCCTGCTGGCGATGATGGGTCTGCCACAACCGGCCGAAATGACCGGCCACTCGCTGATCGAATTCCAGTGAACAAATTGTTGTTGCTCAGCCTGCTGGCAGCCGCGGCCACCCCCGCGCTTGCCGCAGGCAAACCACAGCCGGATCCTGCGCGCCCGCAGCAGGATCTGCAGGCTGTGCGCAAACAGATTTCCACCCTGCAGCAGGACATCGCCAAGAAGGAAGCCGTGCGCAAGCAGGCTGCCAGCGCGATTGCCGAATCGGAACAGGCGCTGGCGCAAACGCACCAGGCACTGGCCGTGCTGGAGGAGAAAAAAGGCAACTCCAGCCAGCAGCTGGAGCAGTATCAGCAGGAACTGCAGGCGGTGCGCTTCAAGGTAGCGGCCACCCGCCAGCGCGTGGGCAAACTGCTGGCCAGCAACTACAAGCGCGGCCAGCACGACGCCATGGCGCTGATGCTGAACCAGGCCGACCCCAACCAGGCCGGCCGCGACCTCACCTACTACACCCATATCGCCCGCGCGCAGCAAAGCCTGATCGACAAGCTGAACGAGCAGGAAATCCAGCTGGCGGCGCTGACCCAGCGACTGGAAGACGAACTGGTGCGCCTGGGCCGCCTTTCCGCCGGCAAGGTGCAGGAAAAACGCCAGCTGCAGGCTGCCAAGAACCAGCAACTGGCGCAGGCCACCCAGCTGGACGCCAGCATCCGCGCGCAGCAGGGCCAGCTGGTGCAGCTCAAGGAAAACGAAAAACAGCTGTCGGTGCTGATCGAACGCATCAACGCCGAGCTGGAACGCCGCCGGCAGGAAGCCATCCGCCAGGCGGCGGAACGCAAGAAAGCACGTGAGCAAGCCGTACGCCTGGCAGCGGAAAAACACCGCCAGCAGGTAGCGGCGGCGAAAAAACAGGGCAAGGCACCGCCACCGGAACCGAAAACCCCGCCGCCAGTCGAAACCGTGGACGAAGTGGTGGATGGCAGCGCCAGCGGCAAGGCCTTCAAGAGCCTGCAGGGCAAGCTGAAACTGCCGGTGTCCGGCGAGCTCATCGGCCGCTTTGGCGCCCGCCGTGGCGAAGGCAATACCTGGAAAGGCATCTTCATCCACGCCGCGCCGGGCACACCGGTACGCGCCGTGGCCGACGGCAAGGTAGTTTATGCCGATACATTGCGCGGTTTCGGCAATGCGATGATCATAGATCATGGCGGCGGCTACCTTACCGTCTACACCGGCTTCGGCACCATGGTGCGCGGCCAGGGCGCCACCCTGCATGGCGGGGACGTACTGGGCACCGCCGGCAGCATGGACGGCGGCGAAACCGGCCTCTATTTTGAATTGCGCTACCTGGGCAGACCGATCAATCCGCTTTCCTGGGCGGGCTGACGGCACGCAGACAACCAACGAGAACCAGATAATGAATACACGCATTCGCAAGCTGACTCTGCTGACCACCGGCGCCATTCTCGGTGGCGCGCTCACCCTCAGCGTCCAGGCCTTTGCCGACAAGGGCGATGGCGTACTACCGCTGAGCGAGCTGCGCACCTTTGCCGAAGTGTTCGGCCGCATCAAGCAGGATTACGTTGAGCCGGTGGATGACAAGAAGCTGATCAACGAAGCGATCCGCGGCATGCTGTCCGGCCTTGACCCGCACTCCGACTATTTCGATCCCGAGGCATTCAAGGAATTCCGCGAAGGCACCCAGGGCGAATTCGGCGGCCTCGGCATCGAGATCAGCAGCGAGGACGGGCTGGTGAAAGTGGTATCGCCTATCGAGGACACCCCGGCGCAGAAGGCCGGCGTGAAGAGTGGCGACTTCATCATCAAGATCGACGACACCCCGGTACGCGGCCTGTCGCTGAACGATGCGGTGAAGAAAATGCGCGGCAAGCCGGGCACCAAGGTCACCATCACCATCGCGCGCAAGACCGAGGCCAAGCCCATCGTGCTGACGCTGACCCGCGCCGTGATCCAGACCAAGAGCGTGAAGTCGCGCATGCTGGAATCCGGCTTCGGCTACGTGCGCGTGGCACAGTTCCAGGATCACACCGTGGAGAACTTCGCCACCGCGCTGGAGGGGCTCTACAAGGAAAACAAGGCACCGCTGAACGGCCTGGTGCTGGACCTGCGTGACGACCCGGGCGGCCTGCTGACCGGCGCCGTGGGCGTTTCCGCCGCCTTCCTGCCCAAGGATGCGCTGGTGGTGTACACCGATGGCCGCGCCGCCGACTCCAAGATGCGCCTGTTCGCCGGCCAGTACAATCCGCGCGGCGGCAAGGATGTCTACGCCAAATCCCCGGCGGAACTGAAAACCGTGCCGCTGGTGGTACTGGTGAACGGCGGCTCCGCCTCGGCATCCGAAATCGTGGCCGGCGCGCTGCAGGACCACAAGCGCGCCATGATCGTGGGCACCCAGACCTTCGGCAAGGGCTCGGTACAGTCGGTACTGCCGCTGTCCAACGATGGCGGCATCAAGCTCACCACCGCGCGCTACTTCACGCCTAGCGGCCGTTCCATCCAGGCCAAGGGAATCGTGCCGGACATCGTGGCAGCAGACCCGAATGATGACAGCTCGGCCTTCCGCATCCGCGAAGCCGATCTGGACAAGCACCTGACCAACCCGAACGGCGGCGAGGAAGCACCGAGCAAGACCAACAGTAAACCGGCGGCGCCGCAGCCACAGCAGCCGGCCAAACCGGCGGCCAAGCCGGGTGAGGCCACCGACGCCAACGGCAAACCGGTGGTTGACACCCAACTGGAGCAGGCCTTGAATGTGCTCAAGGTGCAGATGATCCTGCAGCAGAAGAAAAACCCGTCCTGACCCGCCTGCTGACATCGTGGCCGGCCCCGGAGGCCAGCCATGATGTCGTCGGAACAGCGCAAATGCCGCACCTTGTACCTGGCTGACCCGCAGCAGGTGGAACGTGCGGCATCGCTTTTGCGCCACGGCTTCGATATCCGGGTGCTGGCCATGCCGGAGCTGTCGCGGCTGATGCTGGTCTACGAGCTGCAGCCGCTGTGCAGCCTGGCGCGCATCCTGGCGCGGCTGGAGGCGGCGCGCATCGAGCTGGCCGGGCGCTGGTGGCAGCAGCTGCAGCAGCGGCTGATCTGCTACGGCGAAGCGGTACAGCTGCAGCAGCGGCAGGAACGCTGAGCGCCGGTTCGCGATCTGCTGTGCGTCGGCGATACCGCGTTCAGCATGCTTAATGAATGCGCATTTGCCCTGCGCAAGCTCCGCTTCCCCGGCCGTTTTCGCCCCCTCTCGCGCTGGCTCGCCAGCTCGTGAACGCACGCAGAGGCCTTGCGGCCAACCCTGGCGGCCCCAAGAGCGCGGCATTCCTGCTAACCTTGCGCTTTTTCCGGCCTCTTTTGTCTGGAGCTGCGCATGCTGCATCCCGAATTCGTGCTGGCCTTTCGCGAGGCTGCTCCCTACATCAATAACTTTCGCGGCAAGACCTTCGTGCTTGCCGTCAACGGCGAGTGCATCGCCCGCGGCAATCTGCATGGCCTGGCGCAGGACATCAACCTGCTGGTGAGCCTGGGGGTACGCGTGGTGCTGGTGCACGGCGCCCGCCCGCAGATCGATGAACAGCTGCGCATCCGTGGCCTGCCGCGCCAGTTCCATAACGGCCGCCGCATCACCGATGCCGCCACGCTGGAGGCGGTCAAGGCCGCGGTAGGCGGCATGCGCCACGACCTGGAAGCCGTACTGTCGATGGGCATGCCCAATTCGCCGATGCACGGCGCCTGCCTGCACGTGGCCGGCGGCAACTTCGTCACCGCCCAGCCGCTGGGCGTCATCGACGGCGCCGACATGCAGTACAGCGGCCGGGTGCGCAAGATCGACACCGGCGCCATCAACAAGCGCCTGGATCAGGGCGAACTGGTGCTGATGTCGCTGATCGGCTATTCGCCCACCGGCGAAGCCTTCAACATGACCATGGAAGAAGTCGCCTGCCAGACCGCCATCGCGCTGAAGGCGGAAAAGCTGATCTTCATGGTGCAGAGCAATGGCCTGGTGGACAGCGACGGCGTACTGCACAGCGCCATCTCCGCCGAGCAGGCCGAGGCGATCCAGCAGCGCGGCGTGGACAGCGATGAAATCGCCGTCAGCCTGCCCTACGCCATCCGCGCCACCCGCGAAGGGGTTGGCCGCGCGCACCTGGTCAGCCATGCCGAGGATGGCGCGCTGCTGGTGGAGCTGTTCACCGACTACGGCACCGGCACCATGATCGCCCGCGACGCGCTGGTGAAAGTGCGCGAAGCCACCATCGACGACGTGGGCGACATCATGGCGCTGATCCGCCCGCTGGAAGAACAGGGCATCCTGATCAAGCGCAGCCGCGAGCACTTCGAGATGCGCATCCGCCAGTACTTCGTGGTGGAGCACGACGAGCGCATCTGCGGCTGCGTGGCGATGTTCCCGTTCCCGGACGAAGGCATGGCCGAGCTGGCCTGCCTGGCGGTAAGCCAGGAGCGGCGCAAGGGCGGCTTTGGCGACCTTCTGCTGGGGCACGTGGAAAAGCAGGCGCGGCTGCGCGGCCTGAAGAAACTGTTCATCCTCACCACCCAGACCGCGCACTGGTTCGTGGAGCGCGGCTTCAAGCCGTCCGAGATCGTGGACCTGCCGGCGTCGCGCAAGGAGCTGTACAACCACAACCGCCGCTCCAAGGTATTCATCAAATCGCTGGATTGAACCGTGGCGGACTTGACCGCCGACAGCCCATGCGGGCAGCAAGGTTGGTGACCCGTCATCGCTGTGTCACAATGACTGTCTACTGTGTCAGAACTTTTGCAAGGAATGCATCATGGCAAGAATGGTTAACTGTGTGAAACTCGGTCGCGAAGCTGAAGGCATGGATTTCCCGCCGCTGCCGGGCGCACTGGGCCAGCGCGTATTCGAAAACGTATCCAAGGAAGCCTGGCAGGGCTGGCTGCGTTACCAGACCATGCTGATCAACGAAAACCGCCTGAGCCTGGCCGACCAGCGTGCGCGCCAGTACCTGGCCGCCCAGCTGGAAGCCTACTTCTTCGGCCAGGGTGCCGACCAGGTAGCCGGCTTCACCCCGCAGCAGTAAGGCGGCAGGCCTTCGCCAGCTGATGCCTACCGCAGCGCTGGCGAACAGCATCTCGATAGCAGGGCCCGGCACTGCCGGGCCTCGTTGTCAGGGGAATCGGAATCGCGCCCGGCTGTATGCAGCCGACTACCCGTCCCGCCCCGCCAGGGGCCGCGTTACGCTCGACTGGCGTCTCGGTAAGACCGTGCCTCACAGGAGGCTTTTTTTGCCGCTCACACTACCCGGACAGCATAAAAAATGACCACGCCAAACGATAATCTGCTCAACCGCGAACTGGGCCTGATCGAATTCAACCGCCGCGTAATGGCACAGGCCGAGGAAGAGCGCCTGCCGCTGCTGGAGCGGCTGAAATTCCTGTGCATCGTGTCCTCCAACCTGGACGAATTCTACGAAGTGCGCGTGGCATGGTTGAAGGAAGCGGCCCAGCTCACCCCCAACCGCATCCTGGCCGACGGTCGTACCCCGGGCGAAGTGCTGGCGCACCTGTCCGATGCCGCGCACGACCTGGTACGCGAGCAGTATCGCCTGCTGCGCGAGGAAATCTTCCCGACGCTGCGCCAGCAGAACATCGTGTTCCTGCGCCGCAACGAGTGGGACCACGCGCACCGCGAGTGGGTGCGTGATTATTTCTTCCGCGAACTGATGCCCATCCTCACCCCGATCGGGCTGGACCCGTCGCATCCGTTCCCGCGGCTGTTGAACAAGAGCCTGAACTTCATCGTCGAGCTGGAAGGCACCGATGCCTTCGGCCGCGAATCCGGCCTTGCCATTGTGCAGGCGCCGCGCATCCTGCCGCGGGTGATCAAGCTGCCGGCGGAGCTGTCCGGCGGCACCGCGGAAACCTTCGTATTCCTGTCCTCCATCCTGCACTCGCACGTGCACGAATTGTTCCCCGGCATGACGGTGAAGGGCTGCTACCAGTTCCGCGTCACCCGCGACAGCGAGCTGAACGTGGAAGACGAGGACGTGAAGAACCTGCGCACCGCGCTGCAGGGCGAATTGCGTCAGCGCCAGTTCGGCGACGCGGTGCGGCTGGAGATTGCCGACACCTGCCCGCAGCATGTGGAGGACTTCCTCACCGGCACGCTGAACCTCAGCAAGCAGGACGTATTCCGCGTCGATGGCCCGGTGAACCTGGTGCGCCTGATGCAGGTGCCGGACAAGGTGGAACGCCCGGACCTGAAGTTCGCGCCGTTCCTGCCCACCCTGCCGCGCCCGCTGGCCAACAAGGTGCCGCTGTTCGACGCCATGCGCCAGGAAGACATGCTGCTGCACCACCCGTTCCAGAGCTTCCAGCCGGTAATCGACCTGCTCAACGAAGCCGCCACCGACCCGGACGTGGTGGCGATCAAGATGACGGTGTACCGCACCGGCACCGACTCGGTGCTGATGGAATCGCTGATTGCCGCCGCCCGCGCCGGCAAGGAAGTGACCGTGGTGGTGGAGCTGATGGCGCGCTTCGACGAAGAAGCCAACATCAGCTGGGCCAACCGCCTGGAAGATGCCGGCGCCCACGTGGTGTTCGGTGTGTTCGGCTACAAGGTGCACGCCAAGATGCTGCTGGTGGTGCGCCGCGAGCAGGGCCGCCTCAAGCGCTACGTGCACCTGGGCACCGGCAACTACCACCCGCGCACCGCCCGTCTGTACACCGACTTCGGCCTGCTGACCGCCAACGAGGAAATCGCCAGCGACGTCAACGACCTGTTCGTGCAGATCACCGGCCTGGGCCATGCCGGCGAGCTCAAGCACCTGTACCAGTCGCCGTTCACCCTCAACAACATGCTGATGAGCGCCATCGACCGCGAGATCCAGCATGCGCAGGAGGGCCGTCCGGCGCACATCATCGCCAAGATGAACGCGCTGCTGGAGCCGCAGGTGATCAGCGCGCTGTACCGCGCCAGCCAGGCCGGGGTGAAGATCCAGCTGATCATCCGCGGCGTGTGTGCATTGCGCCCCGGCGTGGAAGGGCTGTCGGAGAACATCACCGTGCGTTCCATCGTTGGCCGCTTCCTGGAGCACACCCGCGTGTTCTACTTCTTCAACGACAAGGCGGAAGACCTGTTCATCGCCAGCGCCGACTGGATGGGCCGCAACCTGTTCCGCCGCATCGAGACCTGCGTGCCCATCCTGGATGCCAAGCTCAAACGCAAGGTGATCAAGGAAGGCCTGAAGATCTACCTGGAAGACAACGCCAATACCTGGGAAATGCAGTCGGACGGCAGCTACCGCCGCCGCGTGGCACGCGGCAGGGGCCGTTGCGCGCAGGAGATCCTGCTGCAGGAATACACCAGCTAGGATTGCCCCGAAGTTTGCAGCTGACACGGCGCGGGTGGAACTAATCCACCGGCGCCGTATTCTTTTCTGCCATCACCAATACGGGAGCGCACCATGGCATGGCACTGGCTGGGCTACACCCTTGCTGTTTTGCTGATGCTGGGCGGCACGATCGCCACCCTCTACCCCACCCTGCCCGGGCTGTTGCTGCTGGGCAGCGGCATGTTGCTGGCGGCATGGCTGGACAACTTCGCTCACGTCGGCATGTGGCCGCTGATCGCCATCGGCATGCTGGCACTGCTGGGCATGTTGATGGAAAGCCTCGCCGGCCTGCTTGGCGCACACAAGAGCGGCGCCAGCCGCCAGGCGCTGCTGGGCGCCGGCATCGGCGGGCTGGTCGGCATGTTCCTCGGGCTGTTCGGCGCCATCGTCGGCCCCATCATCGGCGCCATGCTGGGCGAGTTGCGGGCGCGGCGTTCGCTGCCACAGGCCGGCAAGGTAGGCGTGGCGACCTTTCTTGGCTTCCTGGCCGGCACCGCGGTGAAGATCGCCTGTGCCTTTGCCATGCTGGCAGTGTTTGGCGGCGCGCTGATCTTCAGCGCCGCCAGTGCCTAGGGAAACGGCTGGCGAGGCGGCTAGAACGGCGCCGGGCAGTGGATGTCCAACAACTCACCGCTCAGCGGATGCGGCAGCTGCAGCCGGCTGGCGTGCAGCATCAGCCGGGGCGCTGCGGCCAACCCTTCCGGCGTGGCATACAGGCCATCGCCCAGTATCGGATGCCCCAGCGCCTGCATGTGTACCCGCAGCTGGTGCGTGCGCCCGGTATGCGGCACCAGCGCCACCCGGCTGCAAACGTTGGCCGCATCGTAGCCCAGCGCCTGCCAGTCGGTGCAGGCGCGCTTGCCCAGTTGCAGGCTCACAATCTGCCGCGGCCGGTTGGGCCAGTCGCAGATCAGCGGCAGCGTGATGCGGCCATCCCCTGCCAGGCGGCCAGACACCAGCGCGGTATAGGTCTTGTGCACCACGCGGCTGACGAACAGCAGCGACAGCGCACGCTGCATGGCCGCGCCGCGCGCCAGCAGCAGGATACCGGAGGTGGCCATGTCCAGCCGGTGCACGATCAGCGCATCCGGAAACTCGCGCTGCGCGCGGGCGATCAGGCAGTCGGCAAAGCCCTCGCCGCGGCCGGGCACGCTGAGCAGGCCGGACGGCTTGTCCACCAGCAGCAGCGCCTCGTCGGCGTACAGCAGCCGCAGCCCCTCGTCCGGCGGCGGGTTGTAGTGATCCAGGGTATGCAGCGACATGGTGGCTTCGGTTGGAAAAACAGCCGGCGATTATCGCGCAAGCGGCAGCTGTCCGTCATGTCACTTGAAAAGCGCGCCTGCCGCCAGCACTCTGTCATGACAAGCACCACCACAACAGCAGAGGACATCATGCCGGAACGTTTCTACATCGACCCGTACCAGACCACGCTCGCCACCACGGTAGTAAGCCATGACGAGGCCGGCATCGTGCTGGCCGATACCCTGTGCTACCCGCTGGGCGGCGGCCAGCCCGGCGACAGCGCCAGCCTGCTGCTGGCCGACGGCAGCCGCCTCGCCATCAGCGACACCCGCCGCGACAAGGCAAGCCGCGCCATCGTGCACAGCGTCGCCGCCGATGCGCCGCGCCTGGCCACCGGCAGCGCGGTAACGCTGGAGCTGGACTGGGCGCGCCGCCACCGCCACATGCGCATCCACACCTGTCTGCACCTGCTGTCCTGCGTGATCAAGGCCGGCGTTACCGGCGGCAACCTCAGCGCCGAATCCGGGCGCCTGGATTTCGACCTGCCGGAAGGCATGGAGCTGGACAAGGACCACATCGAGCGCGAGCTGAACGCGTTGATTGCCGCCAACCACGCGGTAAGCGTGCAGATGACCAGCGGCGCGGCGCTGAAGGCGCAGCCGGAGCTGATCAAGACCATGTCGGTGACGCCGCCGCTGGAGCTGCCGGAAATCCGCCTGGTGGCCATCGACGGCATCGACCTGCAGCCCTGCGGCGGTACCCACGTGCGCAGCACCGGTGAAATCGGCCAGGTCGTGGTGAAAAAGATCGAGAGCAAGGGCGCGCGCAACAAGCGCGTGGTCATTGCGCTGGCCGACGCGCCCTGAGCCTGCGGCCAACCTTCACCGGAGCCCGCCATGTCCACCCGCTACCTGATCGCCGCGCTACTGGCCGTACTGTGCACGGCGGCAGCGGCCGAAGACCCCGCCCGCGCCAGCCTGAGCGCGGATGGCGGGACGCTGCAGTACGAGGGACCGCTGGCGCTGGATACCATCCGGCAGCTGGAGCTGCTGTACCAGCAAAGCACGGTCAAACCGCGCGAACTACAGATCAACAGCCCCGGCGGCGATGCACGGCTGGGCATGTATCTGGGCTACCTGGTACACGGATGGGGGCTGGACGTGCGCGTGCGCGAGCAATGCGCATCGTCCTGCGCCAACTACGTGTTTCCGGCCGGGCGGGAAAAGTACCTGGAAGACGGCAGTATGCTGCTGTGGCATGGCGGTGCGCTGCAGCCGGACTGGCAGGCCATCATCCGCGCCAGATGGCCGCACGAGCCGGCCCGGCAGCAGGCGGCCCGCGACGACATCAAACTGTGGCAGCAGCAGGAGCAGACGTTCTACGGCAGCATCGGCGTCAGCCAGCTGATTACCGTCTGCGGCCAACATGAGCAATGGCGCAAGGCGGTACCGCAGTCCGTGGGCTTCGATTACTCGCCGGAAGACCTGGCGCGCTTCGGCATCCGCGGGCTGCACCTGCCGCCTGGTGGCTGGCAGCCACACCAGCGCTGGAACTCGCCAGCCTTCTTCCGTGCCGCCTGGTGCGATAAGCCACCAGCACCCGTCGATGAGGTGCTCTGCGGCTGCAAGTTCGACCAGGACCCGCCGGGCGCCTCGGCACCGGCAGCGGCTACACCCAGCCCAACATCCCCATAAGCCCGCCAGCGGCCAGAGTCCACAGCGGATTGATGCGCAGCCGCCAGGCCAGCAGCGCGCTGGCGGCACACAGCCACACCCCGCCATGCACCGGCGCCAGTGCCCGCAGCATCGAGGTGCCGCCGGCCAGGAGCAGGCCGGCAGTCAGCGGCGCCAGCCCGGATTCGATGGCGCGCGCCAGGCGGCTGCCCTGTATGCGCTGCCAGCCGCGCATCACGAAGAAACTCAGCAGTGACGACGGCAGACAGATGCCGAGCAGGCTCACCGCAGCCCCTGCCACGCCGGCCACCTGCCAGCCGATCAGGCTGACGAACAGCACGTTCGGCCCCGGCGCCGCCTGGGCAATGGCAAACAGCGCGGCAAACTGCGCGCCGCTCATCCAGCCCAGCTCCCCCACCACCACGCGGTGGATTTCCGGCAGCACCGAGATCGCACCGCCCACCGCCAGTAGCGAGTACTGGGCAAACAAGGCAAACAGCGTCCACAGCATCATCGCGTGCTCCCCGGCCAGAACCAGCTGGCGGCAATGCCCAGCGTGGCCAGCAACAGCAGCACCGGCAACAGCGGCAGCTGCCAGATGGCCACCGCGACAAAGGTGGCCAGCAGCAACAGCCACGGCAGCACGCGGCGCGGCAGGCGTGCGGCCAACTTCAGTGCCATGCCGAAGATCAGGCCGATGGCGGTGGGCCCCAGGCCGCGCAGCAGGCCCTGTACCAGCGGCAACTGCTGGTAGCTGGCATACACGCTGGCCAGCAGTAGCACCACGCCCAGCGGCGCCAGCAACAGGCCGCCGCAGGCAGCCAGCGCCCCGCTGGCACCATGAAAGCGCGCCCCCACCGCCACCGCCACGTTGACGATGTTCGGCCCCGGCAGCACCTGCCCCAGGCCCAGCATTTCGGCAAACTGCTGCTGGCTGAGCCAGCGCCGCCGCTCCACCAGCATGTGCTGCGCATGCGGCAGCACGCCGCCAAAACCGGACAGCCCCACCATGAAGAAACCGGCAAACAAGGCCCGCCGATCGGGCACCACTAGCGTTGTCATGTCCGCAAGCTTAGTCTGTTACCGCCTGGCGTCACAAACGAGTTTTTTCGCCATCGTTTGTGCCATAAACTCACAAGCATGAATCGTCGCCTGCCACCTCTGAACGCCCTGCGCGTGTTCGAAGCCGCCGCCAGGCTGGAAAGCTTTTCCGCCGCCGCCGAGCAGCTCAACGTCACCCACGGCGCCGTCAGCCGCCAGATCGCCCAGCTGGAAGACTGGCTGGGTGTGGCGCTGTTCCTGCGTCACGGCCGCCGCGTGCAGCTGAGCGACGCCGGCCGCCAGTATCTGCCCACCTTGCAGAACGCCTTCGACAGCATTGCCACGGCCACCGAAAAACTCACAAGCAACCGGCCGCGGCTGCTGCGCATCAACGTCACCCCCACGCTGGCCATGCACTGGCTGCTGCCGCGGCTCACCCGCTTCCAGCGCCGCCACCCCGGTGTGGAGCTGCGGCTGGCCACCTCGGACGCCGCCATCAACAACCAGCATGCCGATTTCGACATCGCCATCCGCCGCGGCAACGACCACTGGCATGGCTTCGTGTCGCACACCTTCCTCACCGAGCACGAACTGCCAGCCATCAGCCCGGCGCTGCTGGCGCGGCTGCCGCTGCGCGATGTCGCCGACCTGGCGCAGCACACCCTGCTGCATTCGGAAACGCGCCCGGTGGCCTGGGAGCGCTGGCTGGCCGCTGCCGGGCAGCCGGCGCTGCAGGCTGCCGGCCACCAGCACTTCGACCATTACTACCTGGCGCTGCAGGCCGCCATCGACGGCCTGGGCATCACGCTGGGGCCACTGCCGGTGATCGAGGAACTGCTGGCCAGCGGCAAGCTGGTCACCCCGCTGGACGGGCCGCGGGTACGGGTGCGCGGTTATTCCTGGGTGCTGCCGCTGGCGCTGGCGGAAGATGCGCTGTGCGCGGACTTCTGCGCCTGGCTGGAGGAGGAAGGCGAAAGCTGATGTAGGGCGGAAGCCCCGGCGTGCCGGGGCGTTCCGCCGCAATGCGCCACGCCGACACCGTGCTACGGGGAGCTTGCCAGCGGCGGGAAGTGCAGCCGGCGCATGTCCGGCAGGCCGTCGGCAAACGGCAGCGCCACTTCTCCTGCCAGCAAGGGCTGCAGCCAGGCGCGGCAGGCTGGCGTCACGTCCAGGCCGCTGGCGGCGATGAAATCGGCCGGCAGCGCGCGTTCCAGATTGGCCACCGCCGCCAGCGGCTGCGGCACGACCTGCCAGTCGCAGCCATCGGCAGTGGCAAACCGCTCGATGGCGGCCATCACGCCGCCCTGCCCGGCTAGCGCCCACTGCACCGCCTTGCGGCCAACCTCGTAGGCCAGCCGCGCGTCCACTGCCGACAACAGATGCCGGGCGGCACGCTGCAGGCAATCGGCCACCGCCACGTGCGCATGCAGCTGCAACTGCTGCTGAATGCGCTGCGCCAGCCAGTTGCCGGCGCCGCCCAGCTGCTCGTGGCCATACACCTTGTCGGCGTGCCTCTGTGCCACGAAGCGGCCATCGGCGCCGCGCAGCCCTTCGGATACCACGATGGCACAGTAGCCCTGCACCGCCACCTGCGCCTGCACCGCGGCGAACAGCCGCGCCTCGTCGTAGGCCACCTCCGGCAGCAGCAACAACGGCGGCGCCTCGTCCGGCAGCGCCGCCAGGCAGCCGGCGGCAGCTAGCCAGCCCACGTGGCGGCCCATGGTTTCCAGGATGAACACCCGCCCCTGCGCCATGCTGCGCATGTCGAACAGCACCTCGCGCAGGCTGCTGGCCAGGTATTTGGCGGCAGAGGGGAAGCCGGGGCTGAAGTCGGTGGCTTCCAGGTCGTTGTCTATGGTCTTGGGGATGCCCACCACCGTCAGCGGCAGCTGGAAGCGCTCGGCCAGCTGTTGCAGCAGTAGCGCGGTTTCCATCGAACCGTTGCCGCCGTTGAGCAGCAGCTGGCGGATATCGTGGCGCTGCAGTACCTCGGCCAGCTGTTGCCACAGCTGCGGCGCCTCGTCGTACGGAGGCAGAATGTCGCGGCTGCTGCCGAAGGCCGCGCCCGGCAGCTGGCCCAGCCGGGCGCAGTCGTCGGCGGACAGCGCATCGCAGTCCAGCAGGCGGCCGCCCAGCAGGCCGGCCAGGCCATCGGCGGCGGCGCACACCGACACGCCCAGTGCGCGGGCGCTGTCGATCACGCCCTGGGCGGAGAGGTTCAGCACGGCGGTGGGGCCGCCGGATTGCAGATACAGCAGACGGGACATGATGCGGCTACACGAAGGAGATACTTCGATTGTAGCCGTGGCGGCAGCCTTCCTGTTTACCCGACCAGGCCCCTTCGCAAGGCGAAAGGGCCTGGTCTGCACACTCGGGCGGCAGCGCCGCCCGGGATGCCATCAGTTGGCCGCATCCGCGCGCCACACCACCGGAAACCAGTCCTCGCGCAGGCGCTCGCCCTGCTGCTGGTTGATGCCGGGGAACGGCGGCGAAGTGCGGCCCGGGCGCTGTTCGAAACGCACGTCGTCGCCAATGAAGCGCGCCGAAAACGCGCGGCGGCGGTTGCCGCCCAGGTTGCCGGCAGCGCCGTGCACGGTGTGGAAGTCGAACACCACCGCGTCGCCCGGCTCCATCTCCGGCATCAGGATGCGGTAGCTGCCGTCGTCCACGTCCGGCATTTCCATGAAGTCGTCTTCGCCGGCAAAGAAGTTCTCGTTGCTGGCCCAGCGCTTGGGGCGCACCAGCTTGGGCCAGCGGTGCGAGCCCAGCACCACGCGCAGGGTGTTGTCGCTGCGCACCGGGTCCAGCGGAATCCAGTAGCTGGCGGTCTGCAGCCCGCTGACGCAGTAGTAGGGAATGTCCTGGTGCCACGGTGTCGGCTTGGCAGTGCCCGGCTCCTTCACCAGGATGTGTTCGTGGAACATCTGTACCTGCTGCGACTGCATCAGCTGGCCGGCAACGCCGGCGGCGGGCGAATCATGGATGAAGCGGCCGAACGGCGCGATGCGCTGCCAGTTGCAGTAGTCCTCGAAGAAGCGGCCGGCTTCGCCGTTGCCGACGTTCTCGATGGCGAACGGGCCGGGTGCGGCCAACACCTGCTCGAAGCCGTCGCGCAGGGTGTCGATCCAGTCGCGGAACACGCCGCGCAGGACGATGGCGCCATCGCGCTGGTAGTCGGCAATCTGCTGCGGGCTGGGGGTAACAGTGGACATGTGAACCTCCGGTGGGTGGATGGTGTGTGCAGTATCCCCGCGCCGTAGGTAATAATAAAAATATCCGTTTTCTATTCTGCAATATCGGAAAAAATGATCACCTTCTCGCTGCGCCAACTGGAGTACTTCGTCGCCACCGCCGAGCACGGCGGGGTGAATGCCGCCGCCCGCGCCCGCCATGTGTCGCAGCCGTCGGTATCGCAGGCCATTGCCGAGCTGGAACGCAGCCTGGGCACGCCGCTGTTCCGCCGCCAGGCCAGCCGCCGCGTGGAGCTTACCGACGCCGGTCTGGAGGTGTTGCAGCAGGCGCGGCAGCTGCTGGCCCAGGCCGCGGCGCTGGGGCGCCAGCCGGAAGCCGCCAGCCTGCGCGGCCAGCTGTCGCTGAGCTGCTTCCAGGATCTGGCGCCCTACTATGCGCCGCGGCTGCTGGCCGGCTTTCGCCGCCAGCACCCGGAGGTGGAGCTGACGCTGCTGGAAGGCGACCTCGCCAGCGTGCAGCGTGCGCTGCGCAGCGGCAAGGCGGAGCTGGCACTGACCTATGAGCTGGCCAGCGAGCCACAGCTGCCGCGCCAGGTGCTGGACGAGCTGCCACCGTATGCGCTGCTGCCGGCCGGGCACCCGCTGGCCGCGCAGGCGGTAGTGTCGCTGCAACAGTTGGCCGCAGAGCCGTTGATTCTGGAAGACATGCCGCATAGCCGCGAGTATCTGCTGTCGCTGTTCTGGCAGCAGCAGCTGACCCCGCGCGTGGCGCAGGCGGTGCAGAGCTTCGAGATGCAGCGCGGGCTGGTGGCACACGGCTGCGGCGTGGCGCTGGCCTGCATGCGCCCGGCGGGCGACCACAGCTATGACGGCGTGGCCATCGTCTGCCGGCCGCTGGCGGAGGCGCTGCCACCGCAACGGGTGGTGCTGGTGCAGGCGGCGGATTCGCCACTGGCCAGCGCCTTTACGCAGTGGGCCACCAGCCATGCGGCCAACCTTGGGGCTGCTGCATAAGCACTTGGCGGGCTTGGGTTTTCCGGCGGCTTACCTACACTGAAACAGTTCCCGCCTCCGGCACGAACATCAACAGACAAGGAGAATGCCATGCCCACCGCCCCCAGGATCCTGGCCTTTGCCGGCAGCGCACGCAAGGACTCGTGGAACAAGAAACTGGTTGCCATTGCTGCCGAAGGCGCCCGGGTTGCCGGCGCCGAGGTCACGCTGCTCGACCTGAGAGACTTCCCCATGCCGCTGTACGACGGCGACGAGGAAAGCGCGCAGGGCATGCCCGCCCATGCCCAGGCACTGCGCGAGCTGATGCTCAGCCACCAGGGGCTGCTGATCGCCTCGCCGGAGTACAACGGCTCGATTGCGCCGCTGCTGAAGAACGTCATCGACTGGGTGTCGCGCCCGCTAGCCGGCCAGAGCGGCCCCTCGCCCTATAGCGGCAAGGTGGCCACGCTGATGAGCGCCTCGCCCGGCGGCTTCGGCGGCCTGCGCGGGCTGGTGCACGTGCGCGCCATTCTCGGCAACCTGGGCGTGATCGTGCTGCCGGAGCAGCTGGCGATAGGCAGCGCGCACGAGGCATTCGCCGCCGACGGCAGCATGAGCAGCGACAAGCAGCAGGCAGCGGTGGCGGAACTGGGCGCCGGCCAGGCGCGGCTGCTGGCCAAACTGCATGGGCTGACGCTGTCCACCGAGTGCAGCGAACGTCGCCACGACCCGTCGCGCCTGAAGTAAGCCGCAGCAAGGTTGGCCGCAAGCCCGCGGGGGCAAACAAAATGGCCATGGTTCACACCATGGCCATTGTTTGTTCATGCGAAAGCCCGCCCGCTCAGATATCCGCTTCCACCTCGTTGCCCTTTTCCTCCATCCAGCTGCGGCGGCTGGATGCCTCGCCCTTGCCCATCAGCTTGATGAACATGTCGCGGGTTTCCTGCAGCGCGCCGGGGCGCACCTGCACCCGTGACAGGCGGCGGGTATCCGGGTTCATGGTGGTGTCCTTCAGCTGCTCCGGGTTCATCTCGCCCAGACCCTTGAAGCGCGAGATGCTCCAGGCGTTTTCCTTCACCCCTTCGCTGCGCAGGCGGTCGAGAATCGCCGTCATCTCGCCCTCGTCCAGCGCGTACAGCTTGCGCGGCGGGCGGTTCTTGCCCTGGCCGGGCACATCGACACGGAACAGCGGCGGCTGGGCGATGTAGATGTTGCCGTTCTCGATCAGGCGCGGGAAGTGGCGGAAGAACAGCGTCAGCAGCAGCACCTGGATGTGCGAGCCGTCCACGTCGGCATCGGACAGGATGGCGATCTTGCCGTAGCGCAGGCCGGACAGGTCCGGCGCATCGTCCACGCCGTGCGGGTCCACGCCGATGGCCACGGCGATATCGTGAATCTCGGCATTGGAGAACAGCTGGTCGCGGTCGGTCTCCCAGCTGTTCAGCACCTTGCCGCGCAGCGGCAGAATGGCCTGGTATTCCTTGTCGCGCGCCAGCTTGGCCGAACCGCCGGCGGAGTCACCCTCCACCAGGAACAGCTCGTTGCGCTCGATGTCCTCGCTCTCGCAGTCGGTGAGCTTGCCCGGCAGCACCGCCACGCCAGAGCCTTTTTTCTTCTCCACCTTCTTCACGGATTTGAGACGGCTCTGTGCCTGGCGAATCGCCAGCTCGGCAATACGCTTGCCGGCTTCCACGTGCTGGTTCAGCCACAGCTCCACCGGGTCGCGCGCCAGGCCGGAGATCAGCTTGAGCGCATCGCGGCTGGTGAGTTTGTCCTTGGTCTGGCCCTGGAACTGCGGGTCCAGCACGCGGGCGGACAACACGAAGCGCACCCGGCTCCACACGTCTTCCGCCATCAGCTTCACGCCGCGCGGCAGCAGGTTGTGGTGGTCGATGAAGCTCTTCACCGCCTCGTACACCCCGGCGCGCAGGCCGGCCTCATGGGTACCGCCGGACGGCGTGGGAATCAGGTTGACGTAGCTTTCGCCGCTGGCGCCGTCCTCGAACCAGGCCATCGCCCACTGCACGCCTTCGCCCTTGGCGAACTGCTCGTGGTCGTCGCCGATATAGGCTTCGCCGGCAAACAGCGGCGCCACCGGCTCGTCATCGCCGCACAGTTCGGCCAGATAGCTCTTCAGCCCTTCCGGGTACTGCCAGACCTTCACCTCGTCGCCACTGGGGCGCTCCACGGTCAGCGTTACCGCCACGCCGGGCAGCAGCACCGCCTTGGCGCGCAGCAGGCGCTCCAGCTCCTGCATCGAGTAGCGCGGGCTTTCGAAGTACTTGCCATCCGGCCACACCCGCACGCGGGTGCCGCTGGTGCGCGGACCGCAGTCGCCAACGCGGGCCAGCGGCTCGATCACGTCGCCGCCGGCAAACACCAGGCGGTGCATGCCGCCTTCACGCTTCACTTCCACTTCCAGCCGGGTGGACAGCGCGTTGGTCACCGACACGCCCACGCCGTGCAGGCCGCCGGAGAAGGCGTAGGCGCCGCCATCCTTCTTGTTGAACTTGCCGCCGGCGTGCAGGCGGGTGAACACCAGTTCCACCACCGGTACGCCTTCCTGCGGGTGCAGGCCCACCGGAATGCCGCGGCCGTCGTCTTCCACCGTCAGCGAGCCATCCTGGTGCACGGTCACCGCGATCTTGCGGGCAAAGCCACCCAGCGCCTCGTCGGCGGCGTTGTCGATGACTTCCTGGCAGATGTGGGTAGGGTCGGTGGTACGGGTGTACATGCCGGGCCGCTCTTTTACCGGCTCCAGCCCCTTGAGCACCCGTACCGAGGATTCGTCGTAGTTCTGTTGTGTCATGGGTCGTATTCAGACATCAGTAGCGCGTCGCCGGCGGCGCCGCGGATTGTCGGTCATGCGCCGGCCGTAGCCAGCAACAACGGCCACGGCCGCAAATGCAGCACGTGGCCGTGGAGAAAACGGTCCGGCGTGGCCACCCCGGATTAAGGTGTGGTGCCGCCTATCCGCTTCAGATAATCGCCATGGCTCTCCACGCCTTTCAAAAAGCGGGTGAGCTCGCTCAGCGCACGCTCGTACACGTCTTTCTTGAATTCGATTACCGCATCCACCGGCGCCCAGTACTCGTTCCAGCGCCAGCCATCGAATTCGGGGTGATTGGTAGCCCGCAGGCAGACATCGCTCTCGCGGCCAACCAGTCGCAACAGGAACCAGATCTGTTTCTGGCCGCGGTAGCTACCGCGCCATTCGCGCCGCACCCAGTTGCTGGGCACGTCGTAGCGCAGCCAGTCGCGGGTGCGCCCCAGAATCTTTACGTGTTGCGGCAGGAGGCCGACTTCTTCCAGAAGCTCGCGATACATCGCGGCCTCGGGGCTTTCGCCAGGTTTGATGCCTCCTTGCGGAAATTGCCACGAGTGCTCCCGCACCCGCTTGCCCCAGAACACCTCGTTCCTGTTATTGACGAGGATGATTCCGACATTGGGGCGATATCCGTCCCGGTCCAGCATGGAAAAACCTAGTAGTTCGTTAGTTGGCTGGATTCTTGCACATTTCGCATTGGCGCGCCACGCAGCCCGCTGCGGCGCTACGCCAGCGACACCACAACCAGCGCTGCCCCACCCTTGGCAGTCGTCAAATAAAATTGACGGATACCGCCATTTTCGGCTAGAAAATTAGACACGCCACGTCCGGAGCCCCTGCATGGAACACCGCCTCGCCAATCTGCCACCTCAGCACGGCTGTCAGCTGGCATTGGGCGTGTTCGAGCAGCCGCTTAGTGCCGTTGGCAACCGGGGCCGTTTGCAAGCGCTTTTCCCCATCGACTACGCAACGGACCCGTACCATGAAGCAAACCCTGCAAGACTGGCTGCACGCGCACGCCATCACTCATATCGAATGCCTGATTCCTGACCTGAACGGCCTGCCGCGCGGCAAGCTGGTGCCGGTCAGCCACTACCCGGCCACCGGCCAGCTGCGCTTTCCGCAAGTCAGCCTGATCCAGACCCTGATGGGCGACCCGCAGCAGCAGTTGGTGCCCGACAACGACCCCGACATGGTGCTGACCCCGGACCTGGACACCCTGTGTGTCAAACCGGGCGCTGGTCGCCGCATCGCCCAGCTGATCCACGACTGCCATTTCGAAGATGGCCGCAGCGTACCGGCCGCGCCGCGTGGCGTGCTGCGCGAGGTACTGGCGCAGTACCGTGCGCTGGGGCTGACGCCGGTGGTGGCACCGGAGATCGAATTCTATCTGCTGGATGCCGATGGCCTGCAGGCCGAAGCGGTCGGCCCGGCCTATTCACTGGACCACAGCCAGCGCCACGAAGCGTTTTTTGCCGAGCTGGAACAGCAGTGCCACCAGCAGGGCATTGCCACCGACATCCTGCTGCACGAAGTCGGCAACAGCCAGTACGAGCTCAACCTGCAGCATGGCGATGCCTTGCGCCTGGCCGACCAGGTATTCCTGCTCAAGCGTACGCTGCGCGCGCTGGCCGCCAGCCATGGGCTGAAAGCCTGTTTCATGGCCAAACCGTTTGCCGGCCAGCCCGGCAGCGCCATGCACATCCACCAGAGCCTGGTAGATGACAATGACCGCAATACCTTCAGCCAGGCCGATGGCGACGCACACCCGCGCTTCGCCCACTTCATTGCCGGGCTGCAACGCTACCTGCCGGCCGCCATGGCATTGATGGCACCGAATCCGAATGCCTATCGTCGCCTTGCGGCCAACACTGCGGCGCCGATCAACGTGGAATGGGGCTACGACAACCGCAGCTGCGGGCTGCGCATCCCCGCCTCCTCACCGCAGGCGCGACGCGTGGAAAACCGCCTGCCGGGCATAGACGGCAACCCCTATCTGGCGCTGGCGGCCACACTGGGCTGCGGTCTGTTGGGGCTGCGCGAAGCCCTGGCCCCCAGCGAGCCGCTGACAGGCAGTGCCTACGGCCACGCCGCCACCCTGCCGCGCGACCTGTCCGCCGCCTTGCAGCTGCTGGACCGCAGCGAAGGTCTGGCCAGCGTCCTGGGTGAAGCGTTCACCGCGCTGTTCGTGGCGTTGAAGCAGGTGGAACTGGATCACTTCCAGCAGCAGGTCACCGCCTGGGAGCAGCAATACCTGCTGGATCAGGCCTGAGCATGAGCCACGGCACGCCATGCCTGCAGGCATGGCGGCCTGGCTTTCGCCGCGCCCACCGCAGCCAGATCAAATCCATCTGCCATACAGCCCTTTTTGCCGGCGCTAGTGGTAGCATCGACTTTTGCCTGTATCACGACACTATCCATGCCGTTTTTCTCGCCCAGACTCTCGCTGGATCAACTGCCGGGCGTCACCCTGCCGCCAGACAGCCTGCAGACGCTGCACTCCGCCAGCGAATTCCGCCTCAAGCTGCTGGAGCTGATTCGCAATGCCAGTACGCGCATTCATCTGGCAGCGCTGTACCTGCAACAGGATGAAGCCGGAGCCGAGATTCTCGACGCGCTCTACCAGGCTGCCAGCAGCAAACCACAGCTCGATGTGCGCATCTTCGTGGATGCCCACCGCGCGCAACGCGGCTTGATCGGGCAGGGAAAACAGGCCGGCAATGCAGCCTGGTATTGCCAGCGCGCCGAGCAACAGCCGCTGGCCAACCTGGCAATCCATGGGGTGCCGGTACAGGGCAAGGAGCTGTTTGGCGTACTGCACCTGAAGGGCTTCGTCATCGACGACCAGGTGCTGTACAGCGGTGCCAGCCTCAACAATGTCTACCTGCATGTGGGCGAGCGCTACCGTTTCGACCGTTATCACCTGCTGCAACACGCCGAGCTGGCCGACAGCCTGTCGCAGTTCCTGTTGACCCAGTTGGCGGAAGACCCGGCCGTCATCCGCCTGGACCGCCCGGTGTCTGTGGACAAGCGGCTGCAACGGCTGCAGATCCGCCAGTTCCGCGCCCGCTTGGCACAGGCACAGTATCAATTGCCTGCCCAGACAGCAGGCAGCCCCAGCATTCACCCGATTTGCGGCGTAGGCCGTGGCAACCCGTTCAACAAGCTGCTACTGCAACTCCTGCGCCTGCCCACGCAGCAACTGGTCATCTGCACACCCTATTTCAACCTGCCGCGCAGCGTGCTGCTGCAGATCGACAGCCTGTTGAGCCGCGGTGTATCCGTCGAAATCATCGTCGGCGACAAACTCGCCAACGATTTTTACATTCCGCCGGAGCAGCCCTTCAAGCTCATCGGCTGCCTGCCCTACCTGTATGAAATGAACCTGCGCCGCTTCGCCCGCAAGCGCCAGTCCTACCTGCAAAGCGGGCAACTCTGCCTGCGGCTGTGGCAGCATGCGGCCAACAGCTACCACCTGAAAGGGCTGTGGATCGATCAGCACTACATGCTGCTCACCGGCAACAACCTCAACCCGCGCGCCTTCAACCTGGATCTGGAAAACGGCCTGCTGATCCACGACCCGGCACAACAGCTGCAGGCACAGCGCGAACAGGAACTGGCCAGCATCCGCGAACACACTACCGCTCTGCGCCACTATCGCGAATTGCAGAAGCTGCACGACTACCCGGACAAAGTACGCAAACTGCTGGGCCGCCTCGGCAAGCTGCGCATCGACCGGCTGTTCTATCGGCTACTCTGATTACCGTTACCAGCTGGCTAGGAGACAGTCATCGGCCAGTCGCCAGGCGTACATTTGGACCACTCCACACCTGGCCGGTAAAACAGGGCAGCCTGCCCGCGCGATAGCTGCAGGAACGAGGGTTGCTGCTGCAGCGTGATCTTGCCGTGCTGCACCAGGTAGTCAACCGAATACTTGGGGTAGGCCATGATGACATCGTCCCCCAGGAAGTTCACATCCTGCGGCAGCAGGATAGCGGCCAGCTTGCCTTCATCGTCGCCGGGTTCAAGTTTTGCCAGCGCGGCAATCAGCTCATCATTGCGCACTTTCTCTTTCAGGTCGGCGCGGGACTTGTTCAGAGTTTTCACGATATTGAGAGGGTTGGTGCCCATATCCAGCAGTGATTTCACCTGTCCGATCAGCGGGTTATCGACAATCGACTTGATACTCTGCACTGCAGACTTGCCGGAAAAGGCCAGCTGCACACTGCTTGCCGGCTTCATTTGCTGCAGCAGGCTCCCCGCCCACTGATCAGCCAGTTTCCCCCAGTACTGCTGATTGGCGGTGGCAAACCCCCGGCAGGAATAGAAAGCCTGCGTTTGCCGCCGATCCAGTACCCCGGCCAGCTTGCCATCCACGAACACCACCCCGCCGGTATCCCCTTCCGTCAGCGCGACATAGGCCACATTGCGCCCCTTGGCATCCTTCATGACAAAACGCTCCAGCGCCGCGCCGGCAGGAATGCTGCGCACCACTTCTCTTGCCTGGCTCTGCTCATCTATCAACATTGAACTGGCACCAGCAAATTCCCCAGGCGTTCCTGCCGCCAGCAGCGATACACCATGACCGGCAAGCCACAAGGCCATACCAAGTTTTCCCCACTTTTTCATGCCCACCTCCGTGATGTTGCTATCCAGCTTGCATTGGTTCGAATGAACCACATCACACCCTACGTATCAGCGAGCAATCGAACAATTCGCCACGGCAAGCAAATGTCATTTGGCGGGAAGTTTCGACAGCAAGCGCCTGCGAGGCCCGTCTGGGGCGCCGGAGGCAATGAGGCAAGCAAGCAAAACCGATCCACCGAGTACGACAGGGCCGGTTATTGCGGCCAACATTGGCCGCAAAGGATGGGAGCAAGGGCGGTGTTGGTGACCGCCACCATTTGGCAGCAGAAACCACAAAGCCCGCAGCAGCGGGCTTGTTGTTTGACTGATGCGCGTCTGCGGCCAACGTTGGCCGCAAGGGTGGCGGGGTGAGGTCGTCAGGCTTGGAGCGCGGACAGCGGGGTGGATGCTAGCCCACGCCGCAAAGCACAAAGCCCAGCTTGATCTCTCAAGCTGGGCTTTCTGTGGGGGAGTCTGGCGGTGTCCTACTTTCACACGGGTATCCGCACTATCATCGGCGCTGAGGCGTTTCACGGTCCTGTTCGGAATGGGAAGGCGTGGGACCACCTCGCTATGGCCACCAGACATAAACTGTCATCAAACTGTCGAAGCCTTACCAGGGAATTTCTTGTTTCCCCGGCCGGTAGAATCTTGTATCTCGCACACACCCTATTTGTTGTCACTTCGCCTGCGCAAAGCACCTCAAATGATAGAGTCAAGCCTCACGAGCAATTAGTATCGGTTAGCTTCACGCCTCACAGCGCTTCCACACCCGACCTATCAACGTCCTGGTCTCGAACGACTCTTCAGGGACCTCAAGGGTCCAGGGAAGTCTCATCTTCAGGCAAGTTTCCCGCTTAGATGCTTTCAGCGGTTATCTCTTCCGAACTTAGCTACCCGGCGATGCGACTGGCGTCACAACCGGTACACCAGAGGTTCGTCCACTCCGGTCCTCTCGTACTAGGAGCAGCCCCCGTCAAACTTCCAACGCCCACTGCAGATA